>JBHHVG010000189.1:0-6197 GCA_046754165.1 Myxococcota bacterium | reverse complement strand
GCTTCCGCCACTACGGCGGGACGTTGCTGCTCAACGCGCCGGTGGAGAGAGTGGAGTTCGACGGAAATCGCCCGAGCGTGGTGCACCTGTCCGAACACTCGCCCTTGCCCGAGAAGACCCTGCGCTCGCGGCAAGCGACGGTCATTCACGTGAGCCCGCAGGTCGCCTTGCAGCTCTTCGAAGACGAGCCCCTGAGGAGCCGCGACGCCGGGCTCTGGCGCAAGATGAAGGATTGGGACATGACAGGACACTGCGCCTTCACGTCCTACGTGCTCCTGCGGGGCCCGGCACAGTGGGTCTCGCGAAAATGGAATCCGGACATTCAGGAGTGTGCCTTTCCCCTGCGGGCCTGGGACTCCTGGAGCCACGCCAAGAGCTCCTTCCAGTGCGCCAAGAACGAGGAGATCTTCGGTGTCGCCGGTGACGTGGGCGAGATCTACCAGCTCAGCGCCGTAGACCCCTCACGCGTTCCACCCGACGGCAGGACGGTGCTCGTCTACGAGGTCGAGTACCCGGTGAACATGCGGCGCTACGGCGGGCTCGAGGCCTGGGACGACCGGGAGATCACCGATCGCCTGCACGAGAGCCACCTTCAGGATCTTCGCGACATGCTGGATGGCTTCGACGCGGACCGGATCGACTCGACCTACTTCACTCCCATCGACAACTGGCGCCGCAATCCGTCGGCCATCCTGGGCCACGAACTGGGCGGCGATGTGAGCGGCCCGCAGTGGTACCAGGGACGCATGCCGAGCCGTTCCTCCATCGAAGGCCTCTACTTCACGCAGGGCGTGTGGCCGTGCTCGCTGACCCATCTGGGCAGCGCGTACGTGACGGCCTGCGCCATCGCCGAGGATCTCGAGATTCGCGACCAGCCATGGTGGAAGCATCGGCCCATGCAGCGGTTCTTCGAGCTGATGCAGGAAGCGGCGAAGAACGACGGAGGCGAGGCATGAGGCCCGAGTACGACGTCGTCGTGATCGGAGCCGGCCCCAACGGTCTCACCGCCGCCGCCTACCTCGCGACGGGTGGCAAGCGCGTGGCCGTGGTGGAGCGACACGTCGAGACCGGGGGCGGGCTCGTCACCCAGGAGATCAGCGGCTTTCGCATGAACCACCACGCGACGTACATGCTGCTGGGCGACCTGCTCCCTCCAGTCTCCGACTTCGACCTTCGCGACCGCGGCGTGGACTTCATCACGCCCGAGATCCAGGCCGCGTTCCTCTTCAGGGACCGGCAGAGCCTGATCGTCCACACAGATTCGCGCAAGACCGAGGCCTCGGTGGAGGCACTCTCCCCGGGAGACGGCGCTCGCTTTCGCCGCATGGTCGACGAGTTCGAGCAGATGTGCGAGGCCTTCCTGCTTCCGGCAACGTACGTGCCGCCGATTCCACCGCTCGAGCAGACCATCGCGCTGGGAGCCGCCGACGCGCTGGGTGAGCGGATCGCCGAGATCTCGGATCTCTCGCCCGCCGAGCTGCTCGAGCAGTACGAGTTCCGCGACCCCCGTCTGCAGGCCGCCTTCCTCTACCTCGCGACCTGCTTCGGCCTCGAGGCGGGCGAAGGCGGGCTCGGATTCCTCACACCCATCTACGTATCGAGGATGATGAAGGCGTCCCTCGTGCGGGGCGGTTCCCATCAGCTGGCCTCCGCGCTGAGGCGAACCATCGAGGAGCACGGCGGGCAGATCCTCACGGGCGCCAGTGTCAAGCGCATTCTCGTCGAAGACGGACGAGCGGCGGGAATCGACGTCGTCGGCCACGGTGAGCTCCGCGCCGCGGCGATCCTCAGCACGCTCAACCCGGAGCAGACCTTCCTCGAGCTGCTGCCGCGCGAGGCCCTCGATCAGGATGTGGAGCAGAGCGTCGCGCAATGGGAGTGGGAGCCGACCAGCCTCTTCGTCTTCAACGACGGCATCATCGGCGAGGCGCCGGTCTACGAGGGCTATCCCGAGGAGGCCAATCGCGCCCTGCTCGCCGTCATGGGTTATGAGACGCCAGAAGATGTGCTGGACCACCAGCAGGAGGTGACCCATGGGGATCGCTCCCGCATCGCCGGGCACGGTTCCGTGCTCAGCAACTTCGATCGCCTGATGGTGCCCGATCACGTTCCCCTCGGCCCCCACCAGCTGCTGCGCTGGGAGTGCTGGGCCCCTTTCGACGCCGATTGGAGCAGAAGCGGTACCGAGGAATACACACAACGATGCCTCGAGCTCTGGGCTCGCTACGCCCCGAACATCGCACGGGCCCGTTCGCGCGCGAGGATCGCGTGGTCTCCCCAGGACATCGCCTCGCACCTGCCGACGATGAAGCGGGGCTCGATCAAGCACGGTGCCTACACGAGCCTTCAGATGGGCTACAACCGCCCGATGCCCGAGTGCTCCCGTTACCGTACACCGATCGATGGGCTCTATCTCGGGGGATCGAGCACCCATCCGGGTGGCATGGTCATCTTGGGCGCCGGCTACAACGCGGCGCGTGTCGTGGCCGAAGACATCGGCGCGAGCTTCCCCGATGAGCCCGAGATGGTCCAGCGTGCGCGCGAACGCGGGTATTTCGACGTCGACGACGAGAGCGGCTAGCCCGCCCAGGCGCCTCCTTGCGAATCAGGGTCGGCAGGCAGCGGCGAACGCGCGGGGCTCAGGCACCGTCCGCCCCTTCGTCGGTGGAGTACTTCTCGTCGAGGGCGTACTTCTGCTCGAGGCCCACGACTTCGCCGAACTCCTCGAAGCTCATCATGTGATCTTCGAGGCCCTGCGAGCTTCCGTGCTCGAGCAGATGCGCGTAGGCCCGCTGCATCGCCCGGGCCGCGGCGTAGAGGCCCGTCAACACGAAGCCCACGCTGACGAAGCCCAGCTCGTGGGCGCGCTCGAGCGGCAGGATGGGTGTCTTGCCGCCCTCGATGTTGTTGACCGTCTTGAGCCCCGGGATCTCTCTGGCGATGCGCTGCATCTCCTCCTCGGATTCGGGCGCCTCGACGAAGATGATGCTGGCCCCCGCCTCCCGGTACGCGATGCCGCGGCGGATGGCCTCTTCGAGGCCCAGCGGGCCACGCGCATCGGTGCGCGCGGTGATGATGAACGACTCCTTCAGGCGATCGCGCACGTCCACCGCCGCGCGGATCTTGGCCACGTGCTCCTCCATGGGCACCACGCTCTTGCCGCGCATGTGGCCACAGCGCTTGGGCCACGTCTGGTCCTCGAGGATCACGCCTGCCGCTTCCATCTGGATGAGCGACTCGACCATCTGGAGGACGTTGAGCGGGCCGCCGAAGCCGGTGTCACCGTCGACGATGACGCGAATATCGACAGCGCGGCAGACGCGGCGCGCGACGTCGAGGATCTCCGATTGGGTGAGGAGCCCGAAATCGGGCTCGCCGAGGTGGCTCGCGCTCACCGCGTAGCCGCTGAGGACGACGGTCGAGAAGCCCGCCCGCCAAGCCAGCCTGGCGGAGAGCACGTCCCAGACGCCGGCGGTGACGAGGATCTTGCGGTCGGCGATGAGAGGGTGCGTCTTCGCCATCATGACCCCGGTCCGTACCTCGGCGTCCAACCTATCCGAGATGGGGATCCGCGCAAACGGCCCCCCCGCGCGGGAATCGGCAGCAGAGGCGCAGGGGCCGGGGCACGGCGCCCGACCTCCGAGATCCCACACACCCTTTGCGCCCATCTGCGCGTCCGCGCAATACTTGCGGGGCGCTCCTGTGCCCGGCCGGTCGTCGTCGGCGCAGTCACCGGGAGACGAGCATGACCAACGTCACGACCCCCGCGCCACCCACCTCTTTACCCGGTGGCAGCTCTTCCTCGACGGATCCCGCATCGCTCGGAGCCCGCCGCCTGACCATGGACCCTCCGCCCCCCTATCCGAGCGCGATGGTGAACGTCACCAATCGCTGCAATTTGAAGTGCAAGCACTGCTTCTTCTTTCGAGAAGGGAATCCGAACGAGCTCGACGGGGAGATGAAGCCCGATCGCATCCTCTCCGAGCTGCGGCGCGTTCGCGACCGGCACGGGCTGCGGCGCATGGTGTGGGTGGGGGGCGAGCCCATGCTCCGCTGGCGCATGATCGCGAAGGGACTCTCCCTCTTCGAGCACAATACGATCACGACCAACGGCACGGTCCCCCTCGTGGATTTCGGCCCCGATCTCATCTATGTGATCTCCCTGGACGGCCCTCGGGTCGTGAACGATCCCGTTCGCGGATCGGGCAGCTTCGACCGGGTCATGAAGACCATCGACGCCGTCGCTGAGAACTTCGCGTCCACGGTGATGGTCCAGTGCGTGTTGCACCGCGAGAACCAGGATCGCCTCGAAGAGCTGGTGCTGGAGCTGCTGCCCACCAAGGTCCAGGGGCTGACGTTCAGCTTCTACGTACCGCGCGCCGCGGATACCTCTGGTCGCGCCTGGGAAACCAACGAGGAGAGGGAGACGGCGGTCGATATCGTCTTCGACCTGAAGCGCCGCTATCCAGATTTCATCTGGAACTCGAGCCGCAGCCTCGATCTGATGCGACCGCCGACCGCCAAGCTGGTCACCGACAACTGTCCCATGCTGAAGACCACGCTGCCGCTCTACGTAGAGGGGAACGAATTCACCACGCCCTTCTGCTGCTACGGCAACGATGTGGACTGCGATCGCTGCGGGGCCTGGGGTGTGTTCGCGACCGCTGCCAAGATCCCCGGGCCCTGGGATTCGCCCGGCGCCTGAGTCCCGTGACGCTGCCAGGCCGCGGCGTCTCTTGGGAGGCGGCGCGGCAACGGGCTCGTGCCTCCCGCTACGGCCGGGGGGTGCGCGGGAGCCGGGTGAAGTCGGGGTCTCGGCGCTCCTCGAAGGCGGCCAGGGCCTCGCGGTTTGCGGGGCCACCGACGAGCCGGGCGAACCGGATGTTCTCCCGCTCGCGGGCGGCACGCACCGCATCGAGGCGGGCGTCGAGCAGCAGGGTCTTGGTAGCGACGAGAGATTCCACGGGCATGGCAGCGATCTCCCGCGCGACCGCGAGAGCCTCTTCCAGCAGCTGCGCAGGCTCGCAGACCCGCCAGGCCAGCCCGATCTCGACGACCTGCTCGGCTTCGAGCCAGCTCGCCGTGAACAGGAGATGGGCCGCGTTCTGCCAGCCCACGCGCTGGGGCAACAGCGCGCTGCTGCCCGCCTCGGCCGTCACGCCCAGGCGCACGAAGGGCGCGCGCAAGCGCGCGCCGCGGGCCATGAGCACCAGGTCGCAGTGAGGCAGCAGGGTCAGCCCGATCCCGACACCGATTCCGTTGACGGCGGCAACGAGCGGCTTCGGGAAGCCCTCGACGGCCTCGATGAACGGGAGGAAGCCGTGGCGGGCGCCATCGTCGTGGCGTGCAGGCCGCGCCATCTCTCCGAGGTCCTGCCCCGCGCTGAACGCGCGTCCGCTGCCTGTGATGACCACGGTGGCGACGTCCGGATCGTCGGCGGCCGCGTGCAGCGCCCCGCAGACGGCGTCGTAGAGCTCGTCGTTGAAGGCGTTGAGCGCGTCCGGTCGGTTCAAGGTGAGGAGGCGGACGCGATCGGCATCGTCGATCCGCAGCACTCCGCTCGGCGTCTCGCGTGGGCTCATGCTCAGCTCCTCGCCCAGAGCGTACCACCACCCTCCCGATCACCCGACTCTCCGGAGATCCGGGCTGCGGATCGAGGGAACTCGAGCTGTCCGCCCGGGGGTACGGCCAGGCCACTCGAACGGTTCTGACTGCTGGCGTTCGGGAGGGTGTTCGGCGGGGCCGGTGTCAGCAGGAGCCTGCGCTCGCCTCGCCCCGCGGCTCGATGGGCAGTCGAATGCGGAAGGTGGTGCCCTTGCCGAGCTCGGATTCGAAGTCGAGGCCGCCTCCGTGCTTCTCGACGATCACGGCGCGCGCGATGGCCAACCCCTGCCCCGTACCCTTGCCTACCTCCTTGGTGGTGAAGAACGGATCGAAGATGTGTTCCTGTGCAGACTCGGGTATGCCGCCTCCCGTGTCGCAGATCTTGATCTCCACGTCGTCGTCGACCCGCCGTGTGCGGATCGTGATGGCGCCCTTCTCCTCAGAGGAGTCCTCGAGGACATCCGTGATCGAGTGCGCCGCGTTGACGATGAGGTTCAAGATCACCTGGTTGATCTCGGCAGCCAGGCAGGTGACCTCCGGGAGATCCGGATCGAGCTCCGTGGTGAGGTCGGCTGCGTACTTCCACTCGTTCC
>JBHHVG010000188.1:0-6250 GCA_046754165.1 Myxococcota bacterium | reverse complement strand
CAGGACATCGGGCGCAGCGTGGTCATCGCCGGCTGGTCCGGCGGCTACGGCGGCCTGCGCCACATCCTGGGCGACGGCACCGGGCTGTGGTGGCTGCACGCGGGCGCGCTGATGCTGGCACCGCTGGTCGCGATGCTGGCCTGGCTGGTGCGCGAGGCGCCCGAGCACGCCTTGCAGATCCCGCGCGCGCGGCTCCAGGCGCTCCTCTTCATGGCGGCGATCGCCGTCGCCATGCTGGTGCTGCGCCGCGAGGTCTTCGCCATCACCCACGCGCCGCCGCTCTTGGATCTCTTCCCGGACGCCGCGCGCCGCGCCAGCTACCGCACGCTGCTGTCGGTGGCCTACGCACTGCTGGCCTTCGGCGTGTACCTGGCCGCCGTGCGCAGCGGCGTGCGCGTGCGCCTGCACGCCGCCTATGCGCTGTACGTGTTCACGGCCTTCAAGGTCTACGTCTTCGACCTCGAGTCGCAGAACCAGCTCTACCGCGCGTTCTCGCTGATGGTCTTCGCGGCGATCCTGTTCGTGAGCTCGCACTTCGCCACGCGCCAGCAGAGGCGGCGGCTTGTGTAGGCGGGCGGTCTGGCTCGCGTGGCTCGCCGTCGCGGCGCTCGCCGTGCCGGCGTCGGGCGAGGGGACGCGCCGCGCCGCCAGCGACTTCCACCGCCGCGCGGTCGTCACCGGCGCGGTCGACGCGGGTGGGGCCTACGCGGTGGCACTCTCCAGCGAGGCGGTGGCCGCTCTCGAGAAGGGCGGCGAGCTGAGGGTCTTCGACGCGGACGGGCGCGAGATCCCCTCGCTCGTGCACTCGGCGGTCTCCCGCAGCGAGGTGGTTGACCGCCCCGTCTCGATCTTCAACCGCGCGTTTGGCGAGGACGGCACACAGACGCTCTCGGTGGAGTTGGAGGGGCGCAGGCCTCCGGCCGTGAACGAGTTCGTCTTCGACGTCGCCGACAAAGACTACAGCGCCCGCGTGCGCGTCGAAGCCGGCCTGTGGGAATGGAGCGCCGAGCGACACCGCCGTACGCGCCAGCTCGCCGCCAACATGGCGTTCCACCATGACGACGACGTCCACACCGAGTTCGCGGGCTTCCGCACCGACGCCCGCGTACTCGTCCTCCGGATCGACCAGGGAGACGACGAGCCGGTGGCGGTGACAGCGGCCGTCGCAGAACGCCCGCGCCAACAGCTGCGCTTCCTCGGCCCGGCCGCGGCGGCGCTGCCGCTGGCGCTCTACTTCGGCCCGGACCAGCCCCGCGCGCCGCGCTACGACCTGGCGCGCCGCCTGCGCGAGCACGCGATCACGCGCTTCGACGAGCTCGCAGCCGGGCCCCTCGAGGACAACCCCGGCTACGCCACCCCTCCCGAGCCGCTCTCGGAGAGCGTGCCGTTTCTGCTGTACGCCCTCGTCCTCCCGCTGCTGGCGGGCCTCGCCTGGTACGTGGCCCGCACCATCCAGCGCGGCGGCCCCCCGGAGGTGCCACCGCCCAGCGAATGAACCGCCGCGGCCGGCCCGGCGGCGGCCGCTCCGAATCGCGACGTCCGAGCCACGAGCACCCTTCCCCCTCAGGATGACCGGGCGAACGGACGATGGGGTCGAAACGCCGTGCAGTTCGCGGCCCGGGCGCACGGCCCGAGGGCGCGGCACGTCTCCCGGACCCACTGCGGCGGTCGAACAGGGGTACGCCATGAGCAGCGATCTGGAGCGATACATCGAGAAGGCCGCGGGAGACCTTCCGGCTCTCCCTGGAATTGCCGCAGCGGTCATGAAGGCCGTCGACGATCCGAACTCATCGAGTGACGACATCCGAAAGCTGATCGAAGAGGATCCGGCTCTGGCGGCTCGGATTCTTCGCGTGTCGAACTCAGCCCTCTACGGCTTCCGCGGCAAGATCCAGAGCCTCAGCCACGCGATCAGCCTGATCGGACTGCGCGCGACCCGCAACCTCGTGCTCGGCATCTCGATGAAGAGCACGTTTCAGCACTTCGGGCTGATGGAGAAGCTGCTCTGGCTGCACTCGACGGCCGCCGGGCCGGTCACCGCCGCGCTCGCGAAGCACCTGAAGCTCGGAATCGACGCGGACGAGGCCTTCACAGCGGGGCTGCTGCACGACGTGGGCAAGACGGCGCTGGCGAACAGTCACCGGGACGAGTACGAGCGCGTCGTCGCTCGCGTCTACAACGAACAGATCGGGTTCGTGGCGGCCGAGCGCGATCTGTTCGGCTTCGACCACGCGGAGCTCGGCGCTCGCGTGGCAGCGCGATGGGGGTTCCCCATTCGCCTGATCGCCGTGATCGGCAAGCACCACGACGCGGACGCGCTGCACGAGCTGCCGGAAGACATCGCGCGCCTCACGGCTCTCGTCGGCGTCGCCACCCGCTGCCTGACGAGGCTCGGCGTCGGACGTCGCGCGGCGGTCGAGGCGATCGATCCAACCGCGTGCTTTGCCTGGGAGTATCTCGATCTGGACAAGGACGCCGCCGAGTCGTGCCTGGCGCTGTGCCAGGAGAAGGTCGACGCGGCGAGCACGCTGACCGAGTAGCCACCGGCGAGCGCGCCTGCCAATCGCTGGCGAGCTCCGCGACTCCGCGGAACGACAGACACCGCGCTCCGACGACGACACGACGCGACGAAACTTCTGTGGGGGTTTCCTGGCGCGTAGATGTCCGTACTCCGCCGCCTCACGCGGACCTTCGGACTAAAGCGCGGGTCTGCATCCTGCGAAGAGCATGAGCAGGAGGGTGGGCGCCATGCCCGAAGACCACCCGAAGACCGGCGCGATCGTCGCGCTCCTTCGCAAAGAGGGAGTGATCAGCGACGAACAGATCGCGTTCGCGCAGCGGATTCACGCGAAGCTCACGGAGGAGAAGCCGCTCCTCGGCGTGCTGCTCGAGCTCGAGTCGGTGAGCGAGACACAGATCAAGGAGGCGCTCCACAAGCACCGCCTCGACGTCCGGCTGGGAGACCTGCTCGTCGAGCTGCAGTTCCTGGATCCCCACGATCTGCGGATGGTGCTCGACCTTCAGAACGAGGATCCGGGCCGCAAGGCGAAGCTCGGCGAGCTGCTGGTCGAGCACCACTTCGTCGACGAGCAGGCGCTCACCGAGCTGCTCGCCTCCCAGCTCGGGTTCGAGCTCGTCGAGCTCCACCTGGCAGACCTCGACCGTTCGCTTCTGGGTCGCGCGAGCCCGGCCTGGATGATCCAGAACGAGTTCGTCCCGATCCGCAAGGACGAGAACGGAAAGCTCGTGGTGGTCTTCTCCGATCCGACCAATCGCACCCAGGTGGACGCCGCCGAGGAAGCCCTCGGAGAGCCGATCGCGCCGGCGATCGCCTGCCGTTCGGAGATCCTGTCGCTCCTCTCGAAGCTCGGTTCCCACGCCGAGCCCCACAACGTCTCCACCTTCGACGAGTCCGAGGTCGTCGACGCCGTCAACCGCATCCTCGACGCCGCGATCGAAGCCGAAGCGAGTGACATCCACATCGAGCCGTACTCGGACCGGGTTCGCATCCGCTTCCGGATGGACGGCGTGCTCGTCCAATACAAGGAGTACCCGCGCGACTTCCTCCGGTACCTGGCGAACCGCATCAAGGTCATGTGCGAGGCGGATCTCGCGGAGCGGCGGCGGCACCAGGACGCGCGCCTCTTCTACACGGCCGGCGACCAGGAGCTCGACATGCGGGTCTCCATCTACATCACGATCCACGGCGAGAAGATCGTGATGCGCTTGCTGAACCGCAGCCGCCGGGTCGCAGCGCTGCCCGAGATCGGAATGGCGCCCCACGTCCTCGACCGCTTCCTGATGGACGCCCTGGAGCGTCCGAGCGGCGTCATCCTCATCACGGGTCCGACCGGCTCGGGAAAGACCTCGACGCTGTACAGCTGCATCCACCACATCATCGACCCGGAGACCAGCATCATCACCGCAGAGGATCCGGTCGAGTACGGGATCGACGGCATCGGCCAGTGCTCCGTGGATCCCAGCATCGATCGCGGCTTCGACTCGACCTTGAAGCAGATCGTCCGCCAGGATCCGGACGTGATCGTGATCGGCGAGATCCGCGACGCCTTCTCCGCGAATACGGCCATCCAGGCCGCGCTCACCGGCCACAAGGTCCTGACCACCTTTCACACCGAGGATTCGATCGGCGGCCTCGTGCGCCTGCTCAACATGGACATCGAGGCCTTCCTGGTGTCGTCCACCGTCGTCAGCGTGCTCGCGCAGCGCCTGGTGCGCCGGATCTGCGACGACTGTGCCGCCCCCTACCGCCCGACGCCGTCGGATCTGCAGCGCCTCGGCTACACCGGTGGCGAGCTCGATGGCCACGAGATGCGTGTGGGACGCGGCTGCGAAGCCTGCCGCCACACGGGCTACCGGGGGCGCCTGCCGATCTTCGAGCTGCTCGTCATGGACCAGCAGCTGCGCGACGCGATCTTGAACCGCCGAACCGCCTACGAGATCCGAGCACTCGCGCGCGACGGCGGCGAGATGATGAGCCTGCTCGAGGACGGCATCGAGAAAGCCGCGCGCGGGCTCACCACGGTGAAGGAGATCGTCCGCATGCTGCCGCGGCTGGACAAGGCCCGGCCTCTTCACGAGCTGCGGCGGATCTCGGGGGTGGAGCTATGAATCCGGACAAGTCCCTGGCCGACATCGTGGAGGAGCAGATCGCCTCGGGAAAGGTCGTGCTTCCGGTCTTCGATCAGACGGCCGTGAGGATCCGCCAGATGATCGAGCGTGGTGTCTACGATCCAGAGGCCGTCGAGAAGCTGGTCGGGAGCGACCCGGCGCTGTCCGGCACGCTGCTGCGCCACGCAAACTCGAGTTTCTTCGGCGGCATCGAGAAGGTCGTGACGGTGCGGGACGCGATCATGCGCCTCGGCGTCAAGCAAGTGAGCGAGCTGGTGATCCTCTCGACCCAGCGCCAGCAGTATCAGCTGAACGATCCGAAGCTCCGGGAGTTCGCCGACAAGCTCTGGCAGCACGCCGTCGGCTGTGGCGTCGGCTCCGAGTGGCTGGCCCGGAAGCTCCGCATGCAGGACCGCGAGCAGGAGGCGTTCATGGCCGGCCTGCTGCACGACATCGGAAAGCTCCTGCTGCTGCGGGTGCTGGACGACCTGATCGAGCAGAAGGCGCTCGCCTTCCAGCCCTCCGGAGATCTCGTGCTCGAGCTGCTCGCGTCTCTGCACTGCGCACACGGTCACCGACTGATGCAGACCTGGAACATCCCCGACGTGTACGCGAACGTCGTGAAGAACCACCACGACGAGGACTACGAAGAGAGCGACAGGCTGCTCGGCCTGATCCGCCTGGTGGACATGGCCTGCAACCGGCTGGGGATCGGAATCCGCGGTGAGATCGACCTGAATCTCGCCGCCTGCCCCGAGGCCCAGCGTCTGCGCGCCTCGGAGGTCGCACTCGCCGAGCTCGAGGTCCGGATCGAAGATGCCATGCATCTCTCCGGGTAGATCATGACGACACCCAAGCCGGATCTGCGCCTGTCGGTCGTCGTGCCGACCTACGGACGCAGTGGGCTCATCCGTGCGCTACTCGATGCTCTGCGCGACCAGACCCTGCCTCCGGTGCAGTTCGAGGTGATCGCCGTCGACGACGGCAGCCCGGAGCCCGTGCGCGTCGAGCCCGCAGGCTACCCCTTCGCGCTTCGGCTGCTCCGGCAGGAGAACGCGGGGCCGGGCGCCGCCCGAAACCTGGCCTTCGAGCATTGCCGCGCTCCGCTGGTCTTGATCCTCAACGACGACGCAGTGCCGGCGCCCGACCTGCTGGAAGGTCACGTCCGCGCCCACGCGGACTGCCCCGAGAAGACCGCCGTGCTCGGCACCTTCCACTTCTCGCCGGACGTGATGGACAGCCCCTTCATCCGCCTGCTCGATGGCACCCATCTGCTCTTCGACTTTCCGGGGCTCCGCCCGGGCGAGCGCCACGACTGGCGCTTCTTCTGGACCTGCAACATGAGCCTGCCCCTGCGGGCCGTCCGCGAAGTCGGCGGCTTCGACTCCGAGAGCTTCCGCGAGGCCATCGTCGAGGACGTGGAGCTCGGCTACCGACTGGAGCAGGAGGGCTGGGGCATCCTCCACCGGGACGACCTCGTGTGCCACCACCGGCACCGGCTCTCCCCAACGAGCTACTTCGACCGGATGGTCCGACTCGGCGTGAACCTCGTTCGCATGTGGAAGAAGCATCGCGACCCCCAGGTGCTGTGGATGGGCGAGCAGGGCTTCAACTCGTTCCT
>JBHHVG010000187.1:0-6302 GCA_046754165.1 Myxococcota bacterium | reverse complement strand
GATCGTTTTGTCGTGCCGTCGCCCTCGAAGTCGTTGTTGCTGTTTGAACTGATCACGTTCAACTTCGAGCCTTCGTCCACGTCCGTGCCGGGATTCTCGACTCCGATCGCTTTCAGGAAGTTGCGAACCGACTGAGAGACCAGGCCCGTCAATCCCACGTCGGAGGTCAAATCGGCGCCGACGCTCGAGTCGCGGCCGAGGTCGGTACTCGCGGATCCCTCGGCTGAAATGTTCTCGTCGACGATGACGGTCACGAGGTCGCCGACACCGCGGGCCTTCTGGTCGAAGAACAGAAAGGAGCCCGAGGGTGTCTGCCCGGGCCAGATGGATCCCTCCGCGGGCGGGGCTGGGGCCGAGACCGCCAGCGGACCGTAGTCCGGGGGCGAGAATTTCTCACGAATCGCGTGCTGCATGCAGCCGCTGGAAGCGAGGGTGAACGCCGCCAAGGCGGCTGCGGATACCGCTTCCCGACGGCGTTCAGAAGTCCACATGCACGACCCCGTCTTCCCGCACGACGCCGACGATCTCGCGGCGCGACTGAAGATTGAGGACGCGGACGGGTCGTCCGAGTACTCCGTCTTCGCGCGCCAGACCGACGGCTTCGATGCGCAACAATCCGCGGTCCAAGCGGATGCGGACATCCCCCCCTCTCAACACCAACGGCACATCTTCGATCAGATCGTGCCGGTACACCGTTCCCTCGCGTAGCGAGCGCGTCGCTCGCCGTCCAACGATCTGGTCGGCATCGACGACCGACCCGCGCACGAGCCGTGACGACGAAACCGACTCTTTGCGTACATCCGCCTCGCCGATCACCGACCCCCGCGCGACGGGGCGCGCCGCGACCAACGCCACGCGTTCCGCGCGCAGCGCAACCGTGACGACCCCGCGTTTGAACTCCCGGCCCCTGCTCTCGAGACTCACCGTGACGGGCATGCTGCCCCGCACGCGCCCCGATTCGCGCGCCGATAGGCGAACGGCCACCGCGTCGACCGCGGCGCTCGCGCGCGTGAAATCGCGCAGCGAGGGCACCTGGATTGCGTCTGGCGCAGCGGCGGTGCGCGAAATGACGAATGTCTCGATTCGCGTGCGCAGCTCGCTTTCGCTGATCCCTGCGGAAGCGGGCCCGGCGATCACAGCGGCGGCGAAGAGCGCGGGCACCAGCCCGCGCGCAGAACACCGAAGAACGGAGCGCATCACGGTCATCGCGACAGCGCCGCGGCGTTGCGGAGCATCTCGTCTGCGGCCTGGATCACGCGCGAGTTCACCTCGAACGCCCGCTGCGCGAGGATCATCTGCACCAGCTCCTCTGCGACATTCACGTTGGACATCTCCAGAAAACCCTGCGTGATCGCTCCGAAGCCCTCCCCGTCGGGCGTGCCCGTTTCAGGATCACCAGACGCCTCGGAGGGAGCGAAGAGATTTCCGCCGAGCGCCCGCATTCCGGCCGGGTTCGAGAAGCGGGCGAGTTCGAGCTGCCCGACCTCGGTGGGCGCGATCTGCCCGGGCAGCACCACCGAAACCGTTCCATCCGGAAGGATGGTGATGTCGAGCGCGTCCGGCGGGATCTGCACGTTCGGGACGAGCAGATCGCCCGTCACGTTGACCACATTCCCGTCACGGTCCCGCTTGAAGCCGCCGTCGCGTGTATAGAGCGTCTCGCCGCCCGCTTTCTGCACCTGGAAGAAGCCGTTGCCGTCGATCGCCAGGTCGAGATCCTGCTGCGTGGAGACGCGGTCGCCCTGGCTGAAGACGCGGCTGATGCTCGCGTTGCGCACGCCGTGACCGACCTGGACGCCCGTCGGGAGGCTCGACCCGTTGGCGCCACTCGCCCCGGGAGCGCGCAGGACCTCGTAGAACATGTCCTGGAACTCGGGGCGCCATTTCTTGAACCCGGTCGTGTTCACGTTGGCGAGGTTGTTCGCGATGGCGTCGATGCGAAGCTGTTGCGCCTCCATCCCGCTGGCTGCGGTGAATAACGATCTCATCTACCAACCTCCTCTATCAACTGTCGAGTGACCTGATCGTCGGACGAGATTGTCCGCATCGCGGCGTCGAAGGCGCGTTGCAGGATGACCAGCGTTGCGAGCTCGCGCACCGGATCGACGTTGGAGCGCTCGATCGACTTGGGCAGCAGCTCGAACGCGTCGAGAGTCTGGGGAGCAGCGCCCGGTGGGCTGCTGTAGAGATTGTCGCCTTCTTTCGACAGGAGCTCCGGTCGATCGAAGCTCACCAGACGCAGGCGGCCGAGAACCGCGCCCTTGTCGTCGACGAGGTCACCCGAGCCCAGCAGCTCGACCGCGGCGTTGCCGGCCTGCAGGGGTCCGCCGTCGCCCATGACGGGCAGTCCACCCGATGTGACGAGGGCGCCGTCCGACCCGACATGGAAGGAGCCCGAGCGCGTGTAGCGTGGGCCCGCCGGAGTCTCGAGCTCGAAGAGACCGCGGCCGCGGATCGCCACGTCCAGCGGGCTCCCGGTCGTGACCGTGGGCCCGGAGGTGAAATCGACTGAGATGCTTTCGGCACTCGCAAATGCCCGCGCCGTTGCGCCGGGGACCGTCCCGGAGCTGCCGCCCGGCAGCGACGACTCGAGCACCGCGTGAAACGCGGTCCGATCGCGCTTGAATCCGGTCGTGTCGACATTGGCCAGATTGTTCGAAGTGACATCGAGGTCGCGAAGTCGTGCCAGCGCCCCGGACGCCGCGATGTAGAGCCCGTCGCCCACCTGGTCCCCCCTACTGCTCGCCGTGACCGACAGCCGTTCGATACGTCGGGCGTCGAGCTGCGACGAAGCAAGTGCCGTGCCATCGGCAGCCGAACGATCCGAGTGTGGTCCAAGTGCCGGAGCTGCCGTACTTTATTCGCCGTCGGCGAGCCGGGGCCCCAGGCGGAGGGCGGCAGATCTTTCCCCTTTGCACGGCGCTCGCGTTGCAGATCGAAACGCCCCCGATGGGTCAGACGCGCACGTTCACGCGACGGCCCCTGGGATCGTCCTCCCGGTCGGGAGGCGCCGGTGCATCAGGCGGAGCTTTCGGAGCCCGGCGACGGTTCGATTCGCGCCGCTTGCGCTCGCGTTCGCGACGCTGCTCGGGAGAGATTCTCTCCACCGGCGTCGGCGACTCGGGCGGCGCCGGCGGCGGCAGCGACGTCGTTTCGGAAGAACTCATCGCGGTCCCCCGTGTCGCGCGCTCCTATCGCGTGCCTGCGGAGTGCGTCGATCCGGTGTCTCGCACCAGATCTGCTGCGAGCTTGATCAGCTGGCGAGACGACAGAGCGGACGGATAGGCCTCTACGACCGCGCGCTGTCGCGCCACCGCATCGACGAGTCGCCTGTCGTACGACACGTACCCGCGATAGCCGATCCTGCACTTCAAGAAGCGCCGGGCGACCCGCGCCAGGTGTCGGTAGGGGACGCCCGCCTCGAGCTCATTGCGGGAACCGTTCACCACGATCTCGAGGCGCCGCTTCGGCGCGGCGCGGTGCAGGACCTTGAGGGTCGCGTAGGCGTCGGCCAGCGCGGTCGGCTCGGCCGTCGTCGCCACCAGGATGGGATCGCACGAAGAGGCCAGCGCCACGACCGATGGCCCGACTCCCGCCCCGGCGTCGATCAAGACCAGGTCGAAGCCCGCCGCTGCGCGTCGGATTCGTCGGAGCAGCGCCCGCATCTCCGACCCCCCCAGAGCCGCGAGATCCCAGCGACCCGAAGCAGCCGGCAGGATCTTCACGCCCCGGGGTCCGTCGACCAACGCATCCTCGACCGAGCAGCGGTCGGCCAGCACGTCCGCAACGCTGAGATCCGGTACCAGGCCTAGCAGCACATCGACGTTCGCGAGCCCGAGGTCCCCATCCACGAGCAGCACCCGCTGGCCGAGCCCCGCAGCCGCCACGGCCAGATTCGCCGCGATATTCGTCTTGCCCACGCCACCCTTTCCGCTCGCCACGGCGACGAAGCGGGCGCCCTCGAGCGCAGGCTCGCAGGTCTTTCCGGCGCGCGGGGCATTCCCCGCTTCCACGACGATCGGCGCGCTCATGACGCCCCCTGTAGGATGCGGGCTGCAAGCTGCTCCGGGTCGGGAGCGTGCAGATCGGCCGGCACGTGCTGTCCGTCCGTCCACCAGGCCAGCGGCGGCGCCTCCGGGTCGAGCAGCACGTTCGCGATGTTGCCGAGATCTCGGCTCTCGTCGATCCGGGTCACGACGATTCCGTCGGGCCGCAGCGGGCGATGCCGGTTGATCTGCTCCATGAGATCCTGCTCCTTTGTCGTCGCCGAGAGAACGAGCTGGACGTGCACACGCGGGCCCAACGCCTCGCGGCACCGCACGAGCTCGGTGACGGATTCGGTGTCCGCGGGACCGCGACCTGCGGTATCCACCAACAGCTGTCGCTTGGCCGCCCGCACCCGGATACGGCGGAGATCTTCCGGCGACACCACGGCGCCGAACGGAACACCCAGGCGTTTCGCGTAGCTGCGGAGCAACTCGACCGCGCCCAGGCGATGCACGTCCATGCTCACCAACGCGACGTGGCGGGTGTCGCGGCCACGGAATCCGGCCAGCTTGGCCAGAGTGGTCGTCTTGCCCACACCGGTCGCGCCCACGAAGATGTCGACTCGGCCCGCTACGTCGTCGCGGGGCGGAAGCAGTCGCGCGTCGAGCCGCGCGGCGAGCGCGCGCTCGATCGACGGCTCGGTGCCCGCCGCGCCGCCCTCGCTGCTGCGCACCGCGTCGCCCGCGATCGAGAGGGCGTGCTCCGGCGCGAGCCCCGCCCGCAGCAATCGGTCGGCGATCCCGGGGCCGCCGGACCGTGTCGGATCGGGAACGGCGCGTGCGCGTTCGGTAGAACGCCGCAGTGCCTCGAGACTGCGGCCGATCTCGCAGGCGTCGGGCACCGCCGACTCGAGGCTCTCGACTGCACCACGCAGCGAGCGCAGCTCCTCTTCGAGGGTCCCCACCAACGCCCGCGTCACCCGCAGCTCCTGCCAGCCTTCATGCGCCTCCACGCGCGGCGACTCGTCCGCATCGCCGCGCCGGGCCTGGCGGTCGACCGCTGCCGTCACCTCCACGACCGCGCGCCCCATCAATCCGAGCAGCCCACGGTCTTGCCGCAGCGATTCAACCGAGAGGATGAGCGCATCCGGTCCGAGTTCCTCCTTCACCCGGCGGATCGCATCCAGCGACGTACGAGCGCGGTACTTCTTAATGTGCATCCGGCAGCCTCACTACGGCGTCACCGACGATCTTCGCATCGGGAGGAAGCTCTCCGTACGAGATCACGGCGAGCTGGGAAGCCGTGCGCGCCACGAGCTGACGCAGCGCCGAGCGAATGGGAGCGGCGCACAGCAGCACCGGTCCCCGTCGCCGCTCTTCAGACTGCGATTCCAGCAGCGCCGTCTCGATCCCGCTCAGCAGCGAACCGAGCGTCACGGCATCGAGCGCAAGGACCGATCCGCACTCGCCTCGCTGGAGGCTCGAGCGCAGCCGGTCTTCCGCGGCCGGGTCGATCGTGACGACGTGAAGCGTTCCGTCGGATTCGACGTGAGGCTGCAGGATCGCGCGGGCCAGGCGAGAGCGCACCGCGTCGGTGAGCAGATCGGGATCCGACTGCTTGGGGGCGTGCTCGGCCAGCGTCTCGATGATGGCGCCGAGATCCCGGATCGACACGCGCTCCGACAGCAGCGAGCGGAGCGTTCGGTGGAGAACCGAAACCGAGACGATCGACGGCACGACGTCCTCGACGAGCCGCGGGGAGTGCTCCGCCATCTGGTCGAGGATCTGCCGCACCTGCTGATGCCCCAGCAGCTCAGCGGCGTGGGCGCGGATGACTTCGGAGAGGTGGGTGGCCGCAGCCGTGGACGCGTCCACCACCGCGTAGCCGGCGGCCGTCGCCTGCTCCCGGTCGCGCTCCTGGATCCAGACCGCCGGCAGCCCGAAGGCCGGGTCCCGCACCTCGATGCCGGGGACCGGCGGCGCGTCGTCACCGGAGCGCAGGGCGAGCAGTCGGCCGGTGGGAATCTCTCCCTTGGCGACGGGATTGCCGCGCACCAGGATCGCATAGGCGCTGGGATCGAGCTGAAGGTTGTCGCGGATGTGCACCAGCGGAACGATGAATCCGATCTCGGACGCGAGCTGCTTGCGAACCGCGCGGATCCGCGTGAGCAGATCGCCTCCACGCTCGCGGTCGACGAGCGGGATCAGCCCGTAGCCGATCTCCAGCTCCAGGTCGTCGAGAGCCAGAGCCTCACGCAGCTCGTCCTCCTCCAATACGGCGGGGACGGGCACGGGGTCCTCGGCGGAGACCTCGCC
>JBHHVG010000186.1:0-6304 GCA_046754165.1 Myxococcota bacterium | reverse complement strand
GTCACCCGCGACGCGGTGCAGGTCTTCGGCGGTATCGGCTTCACCGAGGACGCCAACGTCGGGAAGTACCAGGCGGACAGCCTCATCACGACGATCTACGAGGGGACGAGCGAGATCCAGGCGTCGTTCGCCCTGAAGGAGATGGGCAAGGGAGCGCTCGCCGTCGTGCTCGGCGAGGTGCGATCGGAGCTGGAGGAGGTCTCCGTCGATCCGGAGCTCGCGCCGCTGGCGGATCGGATCCGCTCCGTCACGGAGCGGCTCGACTCGACGATGAAGGTGCTGTTCTCTGACCTGTCCTATGCGCTGCTGCGCGCGAAGCTGATGTCCGAGACGGTGATCGACGTCATCGCCGGTGCAGAGCTGCTGAAGCAGGCCAGAGCCGATCCCTCCCGCCGCGACATCGCCGAAGCCTTCGTGCGACGGCGGATGCTCGAAGCGGAGAGTGTCGCGCGGCGCATCGAGGACGACGTCGCCGGCCGCTTCGAACGAGACTCGCGCATCATCTCGGCGCTATCGCCCGGCGGAGACTGACAGCGATCGACGGTACCCGCCCGTCCGGCGGCATCATCCACGCTGCGGTAGTCTCACCGCCGTGGTGCATGGGACGAACGCGATTACCGGCACCGAGCGACCGATCGTAGTCGTCAGCAATCGCCTGCCATTCATCGTCACCCGGACGGCGATCGGCCTCGAGCGAAGCCCCTCTCCCGGCGGGTTGGTCACCGCTCTCGAGCCGGTGCTGCGCAAGCGCGGTGGTACGTGGATCGGCTGGCCCGGGACCGACCTCGGCGAGGACGAACAGCTCCCCGCAGAAGGCGAGGCCTATCGCATCGCCCCGGTGCATCTCAGCAAGACCGAGATCGAGCGCTACTACCACGGCCTCTCGAACCGGACACTGTGGCCGCTATTCCATTCGCTCCCGGGGCTCGCCCGGTTCGAGGGACGCGACTGGAAGGTCTACAACGAGGTCAACGAGCGCTTCGCCGCGACGGCGGCCGAAGAGGCCCCGGATGCCGGGTTCGTCTGGATTCACGACTACCAGCTGATGCTCGCGCCGTCCGGGATTCGCAGCAGCCTCCCGGACATGCGCATTGGCTTCTTCCTCCACATTCCGTTTCCACCCTACGACATCTTCCGCCTGCTGCCCTGGGATCGCGAGATCCTGCGCGGCATGTTGGCTTCGGACTTGATCGGATTCCACGTCCCCAGCTACGCGGGAAACTTCCTCGATTGCGTGGAGCGCAGTCTGGGCGCCCGGGTCAACCGGCGCGACGGCGTGGTGGAGTACGGCGACCGCACGACGCGAGTCGGCGCGTTTCCGATCGGAATCGATTTCGAGCTCTTCGAGAGTCTCGCGCGCGCGGCTCCCGTCCAGCCGGAAACCCAGCGCGAACGGGTGGTGCTCGGCGTCGATCGGCTCGACTACACCAAGGGCATCCCCGAGCGGCTGCGTGCCTTCGAACGGATGCTCGAGCTGCATCCGGAGTACCGCGAGAGGGTCGTCCTCCTCCAACTCGCCGTTCCCAGCCGATCCCAGGTCGCCGAATACAAGGAGCTGAAACGCGAGCTCGACGAGATCGTCGGGCGCATCAACGGGCGTTTCGCCACCGCGGGATGGTCTCCCATCCGCTACCTCTACCGAACCATCGACCAGAAGCGGCTCTGCGCGATCTACCGCGACGCCGACGTCGCCCTCGTCACCCCTCTCCGCGACGGCATGAACCTGGTGGCGAAGGAGTTCGTGGCCTCTCAAGTGGCGGATCCGGGAGTGCTCGTGCTCTCGAAGCTCGCCGGCTCGACGCAGACGATGCGCGAGGCCCTGCGGGTCAACCCGTATGACATCGACGGGACCGCTGAGGCGATCCATAGGGCCCTCGAGATGGAAGAAGGCGAGCGACGCTCTCGCATCGTGGCCCTGAGGCGCCGTGAGCGACGCGATAACCTCGAAGCATGGGTCCATTCATTTCTCGAAGCGTCCGACCGCGAGCAGGCCGAGCTGCATCCGATCGGCGACGCCGACTTCGCCAACTGGCTCGACGACTTTCTCGGCGACTACGGCTTGGCACTGTTCCTCGACTACGACGGTACGCTGTGCAATCTGCAGGACCACCCCTCCCTCGCCCGGCTGAGCCCCGCGATGCAGCACGCCCTCTGCGGCTGCGCCAAACGCACCGACACCGTGATCGCGGTGGTGAGCGGGCGCGCGTTGGCCGACGTCAGAGAGATCGTCGGGCTCCCGGGGCTGATCTACGCCGGAAATCACGGGCTCGAGATCGCCGGTGAGGGCGTCCCGCCGTTCGTCCACGAAGACCTGGTGCACTACCGACATCGAGCCGAGGAGCTGGCCCTGGAGCTCGAAGGACTCGAGGTAGATGGAGCCTGGACCGAGGCCAAGGGCCCGACCCTGACCTTCCACTACCGCGCCGTCCCGCTCCCGAACCGCGCAAGCCTGATCGACGAGGCCAAGCGGATGATCCACGACGCCGGCTACCAGGCCCGCGACGCACACCAGGCGGTCGAAGCGCGCCCCCCGATCGGATGGGACAAGGGGCGCGCGGTGCTCCACGTCTTGCGTTCCCAGTACGGTCCGGCCTGGTCCGAAGACGTGCGGGTGATCTACGTAGGAGACGACCACACCGACGAGGACGCGTTTCGGTTCCTCGCCGGACTGGCGATTACCTTCCGGGTCGGCAGCCCGGACACGCCCACGGCCGCGACCCGGCGACTGCCGAATGTCGACGCGGTCCGGAAGCTCCTCGATTGGCTGGCGAGCCGCCCCGCCGCAGCGACTGCTTGACACGGTGAAAGCGCTTTGAGCCCGGAAACGATCGCGACCCTCGCGGCGGCGTGTCTGTTGACCTCGATGCTCTCGGCGATCGTCGGAATGGCCGGCGGAATCGTGCTGCTGTCGGTGATGCTGCTATTCCTCGATCCCCTGGTGGCGATCCCTCTCCACGGGACGATTCAACTGGTCTCGAACAGCTCGCGCACGCTGATCCAGCGCCAGCACGTCCGCTGGCGAATCATCGGCTCCTACGTCGTGTTCCTGCTGCCGGGCAGCATCGTCGGCCTCTTCATCGCGCAGGCACTGCCTGCGACGGTCGCGCGCCTCGTCATCGGCGTCTTCGTCATCGTTGCGACGTGGATGCCATCCGCTCTCTTCATGGGGACCCATCCGGAGAGCACCAACCCCCACCGGCGCTTCGTGGTTCTGGGAGGCGTGGTCGGTACCGTCAACATGACGATCGGCGCCACCGGGCCGCTCCTCGCGCCCTTCTTCCTCAATCTCGGGCTCGCCCGCCAGAGCATCATCGGCACGAAGGCGGCGGCGCAGGCGTTGGGCCACCTCGTCAAGATCGTCGTCTTCGGGTTCGCGGGCTTCGCCTTCGCCGAGTACGCCCTCCCCTCTGCGTGCTCTGCGCCATGGTGATTGCCGGGACGTGGCTCGGTAGCCAGCTGCTCGAGTACGTGAGCGAGCTCTGGTTCAGGCGCCTGTTCAAGACCGTGCTCACCGTCGTCGCACTGCGGCTGATCGTCTGGGAGGGCCTCGCGCTGGTGGGCGCCCGCTGAATCGGCCGAACGGCCAGGCGCCGGCGCAGCCTCAGCGGATGCGGTAGCGGCGGATCCAATGGCGAAGCGTCGAGCGTGGGAGCCCCAGGCGCCGCGCCGCCAGCGCGACGTTTCCACCGCAGGCGTCGAGCTCCGAGGCAATGCGGCGTGAAGGGTTCGGCGATGCGAGAGCGCGCTCGACCCGCGCCTCCCGCCAGGGCGCGACGTCTGTGGGTCGCGGCGCCTGATCCGCGTCGAGGACCCGGTCGAGCTCCGCGGCGTCGACGCACCGGCCGGCGTACTCGATCAACAGCCGCTCGGCGACATTCGAGAGCTCGCGGACGTTCCCGGGCCAGCTGTGGGAGGAAAGCACCGACAACACCCGCTCTGTGAGGATCGGTGCCGGGAGCGCGTACGAAGCGCAGTGCATGTCGAGCGTAGAGGAGATGAGCCCGGGCACGTCGGAAGCGCGATCCCGAAGCGGGGGGACGTCGATCCGAGCGACGTCGAGGCGGTAGTAGAGGTCGCGGCGGAATCGGCCGGAGCGCACGTCCGTCCTCAGGTTCCGGTTGGTGGCGGCGATCACCCGCGCCTCCATCGCCACCGGGCGGTTCCCACCGACGCGCTCGAACTCGCGCTCCTGGAGCACGCGCAGCAGCTTCGCCTGCTGGGGCAGGGCAAGGTCTCCGATCTCGTCCAGGAAGAGCGTCCCACCTCCGGCCCGCTCGAAGTGGCCCTGGCGCGCCGCGACCGCGCCGGTGAAGGCCCCCCGTTCGTGGCCGAAGAGCTCGCTCTCGATCAGGCTCGGCGGGAGGGCGGTGCAGTCGACGTGCACGAACGGACAACCGCGTCGAGGCGATTCCGCGTGCAGCGCCCGCGCCACCAGGCCCTTGCCGACACCCGTCTCGCCGGTGATGAGCACCGTCGTGGGAAGAGGAGCCAACCGCGCGATCGCCCGGCGCAGGGCGCGCATGTCGGCGCTCTCCCCGACGAGATGATCTCGCTGCGACCCGATGTCTCGACTCATGCGTCACGCTCCGCACGCCCCCGGCGAGAGGGGCGAACCGCAGGAGAACCTGCGGGGTCGGTCCGGCGCAACCGCCAAAGGCCGCGGATCCCGCGAGACACCGGCAGCTGAGCACAGAGCACGTCGGGAAACGTCGAAGATCGTCCCAGTGGAGCGCCCGGAACGGGATCGAATCTTCCTGGGGCCTCTGATATGGTGAGCGACGGAATGCGCTCCTCCTCGACACCTCCGCGCGCGCCGACCCGGAGAACCCCGTGCACGCATCGAACCCCCGTCCGAAACCCGCGGGCCCGCGCGGAGCCGTCGCGTTCTCCCTGCTCGCGGCCGCGGTACTCGGCTGCAGCGGTGACGGCGACTTCGACCCGGGAACCACGGCCCGCGTCGAACGCAGGCGCATCGAGCGGGTCGTAGTCGCCACCGGGACGGTGGAGCCGGAGCGCGAGGTCGTCGTTCGCTCACGCATCCCCGGCATCGTCGAGAAGATCTTTGTCGCCGAGGGTGACGAGGTCGCGGTGGGTCAGCCTCTGGCGCAGATCGAACGCGATCTGCTCGAATCGCGGGTGCGCGAGGCACGGGCCGCACTCCGCGTCGCGCAGGTCGAGAGCCGCTTCGCGAAGATCGAGATCGGCCGGCAGGATGAGCTGAAGCGAGGTGGAGCTTCGTCGGGCCAGGCCCGCGACACGGCACTCGCGCGTCACGAGACCGCGGCGGCAGCGGTGGCCCGCGCCCAGGCAAACCTCGACACGCTGTCGACCGAGCTCGCCTACGCGAACGTGACGTCACCCCTCGACGGGCGGGTGCTTTCGATTCCGATCGAGGAGGGCACCGCCATCTCACCCGTCACCGCCGTGACCGGCGGAACCGCGATGATGTCGCTGGCGGGGACCGAGAAGTTGTTTCTCGAGGGTCGGGTGGACGAGAACGAGGTCGCGCGGGTCGCCCTCCTGCAACCCGCACGGATCCGGACGGAGGCTTTCGCGGGCCGGACCTTCGAGGGGATCGTGCGCGAGATCGCGCCGGTGGGGGAGCGCATCCAGAATGTCACGTACTTCGAGGTCAAGATCGAGGTAATCGACTCCGACGCCGCGCTGCTGCGGCCGCGGATGTCGGGAGACGCCGAGATCGTCACGGAAATCGTCGAGGACGCTCTCACCGTGCCCGAGACGGCCCTCCGTTACAGGGGCGGCGACATCTTCGTCGAGACCGTCATTCGAGACGACCCTCCGCGCTTCGAAGCCGCCGATGTCGAGATCGGGATCGTCGACGGCGACCGCGTCGAGATCCGCCGGGGTCTCGACGAGGGAGTCGAAGTGAGATTGCAGTGACGGCGGCGGCGGTGATCCAGCTCGAGGAGATCCACAAGCATTTCTCCAAGGGAAGCACCGGCGTCCACGCCCTGCGCGGCATCGACCTCACCATCGAACGCGGCGAGTTCGTCGCGATCATGGGACCCTCGGGCTCGGGCAAGACCACCCTGATGGAGATCATCGGCTGCCTGTCGCAGCCGACTTCCGGGCGGTACCTGCTGTCCGGGCGGCCCGTCGAGGAGATCGACCCGGACGGGCTCGCGCGCATCCGCGGCGAGGAGATCGGATTCGTCTTCCAGAGCTTCAATCTGCTGCCTCGCCTGTCGGTGATCGAGAACGTCGAGCTCCCGCTCTCGTACCGAGGCGTCAGCCGCCGCGACCGGCGCGAGAGAGCGCGCGCCACCCTCGAACGCGTCGGGCT
>JBHHVG010000185.1:0-6305 GCA_046754165.1 Myxococcota bacterium | reverse complement strand
GCGATGTGGTGGGCGTCCCGTGCCGCGACCTCGTGGTCGGGATGGGCGCCGTTCACTGCCTCTCCCAACAGGAGCCCGAGGCCCTGCCGGTTCTGCCGCGCACGTTCTGATCGCTTCACGTCGCGTGGGCGCAGCCGGCCCTGTGGTGTCCGAAGAAGCCGCGACGCACCGAATCTGGGGCGTTTCGGGCCTGCGCGCGTCTTTCCCTCGCAGGCGGGATGGGGTACAAACTGACTCTCCAATTTCCGCCATCCAAAGAGGTCGAGCGAGCGTGATCGAGGTTCTCCGGCACGACATCGTGATCGTCGGTGGGGGAGGCGCCGGGCTGCGCGCCGCCATCGCCGCCGTCGTGGCCGATCCCGATGTCTCCGTCGGGATGGTCTCGAAGGTCTATCCCATGCGGAGCCACACGGTTTCCGCGGAGGGCGGCGCCGCTGCCGTCGCGCGCGACGACGACAGCCTCGAGCTACACGGCTTCGACACCGTGAAGGGATCGGACTTCCTCGGCGACCAGGATGTCATCCAGTACTTCGTGGAGCAGGCCCCGAAGGAGCTCACGCTCCTCGAGCACTGGGGCTGCCCCTGGAGCCGCAACGAAGACGGCAGCGTCGCGACGCGCGCCTTCGGCGGCATGTCGACGAAGCGGACCTGGTTCGCCGCCGACAAGGTCGGCTTCCACATGTTGCACTCGCTGTTCCAGCACAGCATGCAGTTCGACCAGATCGTCCGCTACGACGAGTACTTTGCCACGAAGCTCCTCGTCGAGGACGGCGCGGTTCGCGGCGTCGCGGTGCTCGACATCCGCGAGGGGGTGGTTCGCATCGTGCTCGGCCGCGCCGTGATCCTGGCGACCGGCGGAGCGGGAAAGATCTTCCCCTTTACGACGAATGGCACCATCAAGACCGGCGATGGCATGGCACTCGCCTACCGGGCCGGAGTGTCGCTGAAGGACATGGAGTTCGTCCAGTACCACCCGACGGGCCTGCCGGGGACGGGCATTCTCATCACCGAGGCCACGCGCGGCGAGGGCGGCCACCTGAAGAACGTGAAAGGTGAGCGCTTTCTCGTCGAGTACGACTACGGCGTCGGCAACAAGGCCGAGCTCGGCCCGCGCGACATGATTTCGCGAGCAATCGTCCAGGAAGTCGAGGCGGGCCGCGGCATCGAGGGCACCTACGGCTCGTATGTGCATCTCGATCTTCGCCATCTAGGCGAGGAGAAGATCAACAAGCGGCTGCCGATGGTGCGTGAGCTCGCCAAGATCTATATCGGCGTCGACCCGGTGCACGATCCGATTCCGGTGCGGCCGGTCGCGCACTACATGATGGGAGGCGTCGATACGGACATCACGGCCGCCACCGCGGTTCCCGGGCTCTACGCCGCCGGAGAGGTCGCTTCGGTCTCGCTCAACGGGGCCAACCGGCTCGGCTCGAACTCGCTCACCGAGTGCCTGGTGTTCGGCGCAGTCGCCGGGCGCAACGCGGTTGCGTTCTCAAAGGGCGCGAGCGACGGCAATGAGGCTCCGCTAGTGAGTCAGGGAGAGGAGGAAGCCGCCCGCATCGAGCACCTCCGCGGCCGCAAGAACGGGGGCGAGAAGCTGGCGCGGATCCGCACCGACCTGAACACCGCGATGGAGAGCGGTTGTGGCGTGTACCGCGAGCAGTCCAGCATGAACGAGACGGTCCGCACGGTCGCCGAGCTGAAGGGGCGCTTTGCCGACATCGGCCTCGAAGATTCGAGCAAGGTCTTCAACACGGAGCTCGTTGCGGCGATGGAGCTCGGAAACATGCTCGACGTGGCCGAGGCCGTGTCCAACTCGGCCGCAGAGCGCAACGAGTCGCGTGGCGCGCACACGCGGCGCGACGCGCCGAACCGCGACGACCCCAACTACCTGCACCACAGCCTCTGCCATTTCGACCCGGCGGGTCCGCGCGTCTCGAAGGGGGAAGTCACGCTCGGGAAGTGGGAGCCAGAGGAACGGAAATACTGATGAGCGAAACGCTGAAGAAGAAGTTCATCGTGACCCGCTTCGACCCGGACGTGGACGAGGTGCCGAAGACCCAGGAATACGAGATCCCGGTCCAGCCCGACTGGAAGGTCCTGGACGCGCTCAACTTCATCAAGGACGAGATCGACGGCACGCTCTCGCACCGCTGGTCGTGCCGCATGGCGGTATGTGGCAGCTGCGGGATGATGGTCAACGGCGAGCCGAAGCTGACGTGCAAGGAGTCGCTCAGCGGCTACGGCGACACGGTCGAGGTCGCGCCCCTCGCGAACTTCCCTGTCATTCGCGACCTCGTCGTCGAGCTCGAAGGCTTCATGGATAAGTTCGAGAGCGTGAAGCCCTGGATCATCCGCGCCAAGGAGAGAGCGGTCGAAGAAGGGCCGATGCGTCAGTCGCCGGAGGAGCTCGAAGAGTTCAAGCAGTTCAGCATGTGCATCAACTGCATGCTCTGCTACTCCGCGTGCCCGGTGGTCGCCAACGAGCCCGAGTTCCTCGGGCCGGCGGCCATCGCCCTCGGCCACCGCTACAACATCGACTCGCGGGACGAGGGCGCGCGTGAGCGCAACGAGGTCTTTCGCGGCGAAGGCACCGTCTTCTCGTGCTCCTTCGCCAACGAGTGCAGCGAGGTCTGCCCCAAGAGCGTCGATCCCGCCGCGGCGGTCAATCAGGCGAAGTTCAACGCCGTCATCGACTGGGCCACGGGCTTCGTGATGCCGCGGGGAGGCGAGAAGTAGCCATGTCGCGACCGGCCCACCCCCACGCCATGCGCCCCGCGAAAGCCGGGGGCACCCGCACCGCGCCGCCGCAGCGTCCTGCGAAGTTCCCTTTCGACGGCCGCTATCGCGCCTACACGCTCTTCTCGTGGACCGGCCTCATCTACCTGCTGCTGGGCTTCGAGGCCCTCCGCGTCGTCCGGGCGCTGGCCGAGGGCGAGGCGGCCTGGAATACGGTGATGACGTCGTTCCAGAACCCGATCTACATCGCCTTCCACGCGCTCGCCCTGGCGAGCGTGGTCTTCGTGGCGGTGCGCTTCTTCGGCTTCTTCCCCAAGGCCCAGCCGCCGCGCATCGGGCCGGCCAAGCCGCCCCCGCAGCCGGTGATCCTGGCCGGGCTCTACGCCGCCTGGATCGGCGTCACGGTGGTCTTCTCCCTCGTGCTCGCCGGAGGGTTGTTCCGATGAAGAACCTGCTTCTCAAGCTCGAACCGCTCGTCTGGCTGCTCTTCGGCCAGGGCATCCTGCTCGGCACGATCCTGCTGACGGCCTGGCTGCTCGTGATCGGCCTCGCCGCGCCCCTCGGCCTCGTCGACGCCCTGGACTACGAGCAGGCGCACGCCCTCGGCGGTCATCTGATCGGGCGTCTGGTGCTGGCGGCGCTGATCGCGCTTCCCCTCTGGAAGGGCGCGCACCACATGCGGCACGTCTTCATCGATCTGGGAGGCGCCGAGCGCGACGCCGTGACGGCGCTGCTGCTCTACGTGATCGCCCTCTGCGGAAGCGTTGCGGGCATCGTCGCCGTCATCAGCCTCTGAGTCGATGACGCGCGTGAGCGGGCGCATGCAGGTCCGATGAGAAGGGTCGATTCTGTCGAGTCCCGCATGAATCTGACGCCCGACCGTCCCGTTCCGGGTTCCCCGAAGTCGCGACGCACCATCCCGTGCCCCCCATGCGCAGGGGGAAAGTGAATGTCACGGGTTGACGCGAGACTCCCTAGCCCCCCGATCGAGGCAGGACACCAGTTCCCGGGGATTCTCGGTCTCGCGGAGCCGCAGGCGGCTGAGCGCCTGATGCCTGCGGGCGCTGGAGCAGCGCGGGTATCCCGGCACAGCAGGCCACGAGCATCAGCGGCTCGATGACGGCCCGGTAGCGATACACTGGCAGCTCCACCAGGCAGGTGAGAAAGCAGAAGTAGGCGAAAGAGAGCGCGAGTGCGGCGCCCAGAGCCCGCTGCGTGGGGCCGAGCATCAGGCCGATCGAGCCCAGGAACGCCAGGCAGGCAAAGATCGAGTTCTGCACCAACGTCGGACGGCGGAACGCGGACGGCAGGCTCTCGTAGGCACGATCCCATCTCTCGGAGCGCCACTGCGCCTGCCCTCGATAGAGGTCCACCGTACCATCGGCGTAGCGCTCCCTGCCCACCAGGACGTCCCAGGACCTTGGCGAGAGGCCTGCGCGGATCGATTCGATGTGCCAGTACCGCGGAATGCGTTCGAGGACGACTGCTGCGAACAGGCCGGGCGATCCGCGAATGGTCTCGACGGAGGCGGCGAGCATCAGGCTGTCCGCCTCCACCTCCGACAAGCCGGTCTGCAAGAGGGCCCAGTGTACTTGCCAGGTCTCAGCGAACGTCACTGCGGGCGATGACTCCAAGCGCTGCAGGACCTCCTCCATCGCTTTCCCTTCGGGGATTGGCAATGGCTCTGCGTGCGACTTCGCGAAGCACGAGAGCCAGAGGTTCCGACCGAGCGCGGAGGTCAAGAACGGACGGTCGAAGAGCACGTAGTTGCGAGTGATCCAGGGACCGGTACACAGCGCGATCCCAGCGAGCATCAGGGCGAGCATGGCGATCGTGCCACGCCGCGAAGCTCCAGCCTCCCGCCAGGGGGCGCGCAACAGCATGACGAAGCCGAACAGGATCCACAGCGCCTGGGCCACGGGACGCACCAGGATGGAGAACCCGAGCGTGATGCCGATGAGCGCGGCCCGCGATCGGTCAGGCCGGTCGAGCCAGGCGAACAACGCCACGAAGGAGCACATCAGGCTGAAGCAGAAGAGCGTCTCGCTCATCAGCGCGTTGGCGAACCAAGCGCGTGACTGGAATCCCACCGAGAGCGCTGCCGTGAGCAGGATCATGAGCCGGGAGCCGGTGATGCGCCCCACCATCCACGCGCACAACAGGTTCGTGGCGATGCCCATCAAGTGCTGCAACACCACCGCTGCCAGCAGGGCGTGGGACCCGAAGAGGAGTTGGCAGCAGGCGAGGAAGAACGGGTACACCGGGGGCCGAAACGCATCGCCTCCGGCCAGCAGAAGCAGGTCGCCTCCGCTCACGACGCCGGCCAGGCCCCAGTAGTGCGCGGCGTCCCATACGATCGGTGCCTGCCCGCCAGCCGAGCCGCCGACGCGGAGGGCCACGTCGACGAGAACCACCACTCCCACCGCGACGCCAAGAACCCGCGGCTGGCGCAGGCGTTCCAGGGCCTCGCGAAGGACCCGGCGCAGGCGTGTGGGGTAGGAGCTCATCGGCAGGGTGTCTACTGGGCCTGTTCGTTCGTCGCCACGGCTACGGCTCGTCGCTCCCATGCACCATAGGCTCGCGTGTCCAGGCTCCGCCGGCCTCGTCAGCCGCGTCGGCGCGCGCTTTCCGGCTCGTCCATCCGCTTCCGGGGCATCCGCAGGACCCGTCTGCGGGAGGCGCGCGGGGTAGGATACCCGAGCCGCCAGTCGAGCCCGCACGGCGCCCGGAAGACCTCTCGCGCTTCGAGACGGCCGGAGACGTCCGAGAGCGCTCGCGGGCGCGCTTGACGCCCGCGCGGGAGTGCTTACCTCTTTGCCACGCCATCGCGGGGCCGCCCGGGCGTTTCTCGGCGCGGGGGTCCACCGCACGAGCCTCGCGGCTGCGCGATGGGAGAATGGAGGTAGAGAAGCCATGGTGTTTCAGGCAATCGTTCCGAGAGAGGTTGCGCGGCGGTCCACGCCGGCGCACTTCCATCTCCGCCCGCGGCTCTACGACGAGCTCGACGGCCTGTTCGATGGGCTCTGGCGCGAAGTGGGCGCGGCGGGGCTGCGAGATCAGGCGTTCGTTCCGAGGGTCGACGTGGAGGACGCCGACGACGCGTTGCGCTTTGCGGCGGAGCTTCCGGGCTTCGAGGCCGCGGAGTTCGAGGTCGTCGTCGAGGGCTGTGTGCTCACCATTCGAACCGTGAAGACGTCCGAAGAAACAGAGGACGCCGACGGCGAGACGGTCCGGGTACGCAGCCGGCGCGAGTTCTCGCGCTCCTTCCGGATTCCGTTCGACGTCGACGCCGAGAGCGTGTCGGGCAGCTACCGCAACGGGCTCCTCACGGTGACCGTTCCAAAGCCGGCGGCGCCCGAGTCCCTGGTCCACACGGTTCCCGTCACCACGGACTGAACGTCCGTTCCACGGGACGGGCCGCCCCCGCGGGGGGGCCCGCCCCCGCGCGGAAATCAAGAAGACTCCGAATATTTCTCGGCGGCCAGCCAGTCGCGCGGGATCACGCGGTTGGCGCCCTCGGCGCTGAGTTTTTTGTAAAGGATCGCGCCGGCGGCGGCGAACTGCAA
>JBHHVG010000184.1:0-6335 GCA_046754165.1 Myxococcota bacterium | reverse complement strand
CGCTTCGAATCCGTCTTATCATCCGGTCACTGCGATCGGAACCAATCCCGATGTCCGCAGTCTGATCCCGCCGCTGACGGAGGCGAGCCGAATCTATTGCCACGATTGCCACAATACAGACGATTCGCCGAACCCCGGGCCAACGACGGCGACGGGCCCGCACGGTTCGACGGAAGCTCCGATTCTCGAGCGCCAGTATCCCCTGCACGATTTCGTCGAGCAGTCGCCCGCCGCATTCGCGCTCTGTTACAAGTGTCACGACGAAAATGCGCTCGAAGACGTCTCTGCGTTCGAGCACAAGAGACACCTACAGAACGCCGACGCCCCCTGTGTGGCCTGCCATGACCCGCACGGCTCGCGTTCCAACACGCATCTGATCAATTTCCTGCGCTTCGACGAGAACGGCACCGAGGTCGTCCGACCCGCGCAGACTGTCCAACCGGGACGGCTCGAGTACATCGATACGGGCAACCGCCGGGGCACCTGCTGGCTGAACTGACACGGAGAGGAGCACTGCCCCAAGAGCTACATCGGAAACGACAAGGATGAGGTATGCGACTGACAGTGGCGGCGCGACGACGACTCTCCAGTCGGCGATGGCGGCGTTGCCCGGATCCGCGCCGGTGCCCGCAGATTCAGCGGCCGCCGCGGAATTGCGCGTGGCAGGCGAGGCATCCGTCGGTCCACATGCGTCGCGAGGCGGTGACCGCGGCGTGGATCTGGTTCTCGTCGGCGGCGCGTTCGAGCTGGCGCGCCTGCGCCGTTACCCGGCGGAGGAACTCACGAAATTCGGAGCGGTCCTTGGGGTCGCTGATTCCGAAGAGGGATTCGATCACCTGGTCCCACGTGAACACCCGACCGATCGTCTGGATCTCGTGCGCGCGGCGGGCGACGAGCTCGAAGTCGTCGGTCAGGATGCCGCGATTGATATCCTGCCAGGCGCTGAGGTACGTGGTCATGAACAGGACCGAGGGCCGGATTCGCGATTCGTTGCGGCGGAAGCTCGCGTGACAGCCGATGCACGCGCTGTTCAGGAGGCTTTCCAGCCCTTGAATCACGAGAACCGCATCTTCGTGCTTCGCGGCTTTGGCGATGGTCGACCCTGCCTGCCGTTGCGTGTTCGCGTAGGCGTTGAATTCGGATTGCCGCTTGGGGTCGATGCCGAGCAGCGAGATGTCGAAATTCGAGATCGTAACCGCGCGATCGACCAGGTCGTGGGCTGCGCGTTCGGCGCGCTGGAAATCTTCGAGGGCCACTGCCGCCCCAATTTCGTTCAACGAAGCGAGGTTCTCCAGCATTTCACGAACCAGGGGCCGAACCTCGGACTGGGCCGGGCGGGGAATCGCGACGACGGCTGCGGCGAGCAGCACCGCGATCCACTGAGATCGCCCCGTCACCGACCGACCAAAGGACGTTCCGGTACTTCGCATGGCCGAATTGTACGCCCGAAACCGACCCTATTGCCATTCCGACCGCGGCGTCACGAGGGCTCCAGGTGCCTCGCCGGATCGTGAATGTGATAATTTTCTTTCGACGGTCTGGCGGCGGGGCGAGACGTCGACTGCGCGGAACTCGGGCCGCGACCCCCCCTGGAGCCGAAGGGTGACGATCATGCATGCAGCGGATGGTTCGCTCCGCCCGTGCAACCGCGGGGCGAGCTGGCGGTTGGCGCAGAGGCTCCTGTGGTGCGCGATGATGGCGTTGGGCGGCGCCGCCTGCGCTTCGCGTGGCACGAGCGAGCTCCCCATCACGCTGCGGTGGCCGGATCCGCCGGATCCGAGCCGCATCGAGTACGTCTCCGTGATCCGGAACTCCCGAGACCTCACCGGGCCGCCGTCCTTCGGAGAGAGATTCGCGGCCTTCATCGGGTTGGCCGGCGACTCGGAGGTTCGCGGCATCGCGCAGCCCGCAGACGTCGAGGTCACCCCGGACGGATCCATCGTCTACGTCTCGGATTTCGCGAAGGGAATCGTCCATGTCTTCGACCTGGAGCGGCGAGAAACCCGTTACCTCGGCGCGGAGAGCCCGTTGGCCCGGCCCTTCGGCCTCGCCCTGGATTCGGCCGGGAATCTCTACGTGGCCGAGCAGCAGAAGCAGCAGATCCGGGTCATGAGGCCGACGGGCGAGACGCTGCGTTTCATTCGCGACGACCGTTTGATTCGCCCGGTCGACATCGCACTCGATGAGCCGCGAGGTCGTCTGTACGTGGCGGACGGCTCCCATCAGAACAGCAAGGAGCACTACGTTCGCATCTTCGATCTCGACGGGAACTATCTGGGTGAGCTCGGAAAGGGACGGGGTTCGGGCGAAGGAAACCTGCTGTTTCCGACCTATCTCGCGGTGGACGGCGAGGGGAATGTCTATGTCGCCGACACGATGAACTCCCGCATCTCGATATTCGACGCGGAAGGGCGCTTCCTGCGCACCGTCGGATCCCGGGGTGACGGTTTCGGGCTGTTCGACAAGCCCAAGGGAGTCGCCCTCGACTCCTTTGGGAACCTCTACGTGGTGGATTCGAGCTGGAGCAACGTGCAGATCTTCGGTCCGAAAGGGGACGTGCTGCTCTTCTTCGGCGGCCGGGGCGCGTATCCCGGGCTTCTCAGGAACCCGACCGGAATCGCCATCGCGCGCGACACCAACAAGATCTTCGTCGGCGACTATCTCAACCGACGGGTGACGATCTACCAGCTGAAGAACACGGCTCCGGATGATGGTCTCCCGAACGCATCCAGTGAAGCCGAGGAAGCGACGTCGGAGTGAAGCAAACGGCCTTGGATGGCCTGTGTAGAGGTCGCCGCTGTGCCTTCGCGAGGCGCCGCTACGCCAGATCCCTCCTCGTCGCGATGTGGATCGTCCTCTCTCTTCCGGCGTCGTTGGCGGGCTGCACGCCCGAGACGCGCTACCGGGTGTTCTCGACGTTCTTCGACGGCGTACCCCCACCCGGAACGCCCCACCGCCGCCGCCGCGTGGTGCGCGAGGAACCTCCGCCTCCCGACGCCGAGGACGTCACGGCCGAGGAACTCGAGATGGTGTTGCAATCCGAGGAGCCGAAGCCTCCGGAATACGAGACGTACGAGGCGGTACTCGCCGCCTTTCCCAAGGACACCATGGGGAATGTCGATTGGGTCGCCGCGGTGGAAGCCTCGTTGATCGTCCCCAAGCCGGGTCCCGACCCCGAGACACCGGAATCTCCGATCCTGCCCTACGACGTGCGATTCGATCCCGGGATTCCGACCCTGGAGGTCATCTTCCCGCATGCCGTCCACACCTATTGGCTTCGATGCGACAACTGTCATCCCGGGATCTTCCAAATGAAGGCCGGGTCGAATCCGGTCACGATGGAGAAGATCTTCGGCGGGGAGTACTGCGGACGCTGTCACGGCAAGGTCGCGTTCCCGCCCCAGACGGGATGCATGCGCTGCCACGTCAACCTCGGCGGGGGGTGATCCGCCGAAACCCGCGGGCGATCTCGCCGAGCCGGGTCAGCCCCGGAGATCCCTCAACTCCCGCGCCAGCCGGGCGACGGCCCGCTTGTCCTGGAACGAGACTCCCATGCCCTCGGAGCCCAGCATCCCCTCCGGAGGCTGGTGGAACCAGGCGACGCTGCCCTCGATCTCGTGACACACGTCGCTGCCGGGCAGCGTGAAGGCGAGCTTGAGGGGAGTTCCGATCGGGAGCGGATCATCGGTCTCGATGTACAGCCCACCGGCACCGAGGGTGGTCGCGGTTTCGCAGCACAGGCCCGCGTCCGAGCGGTACTCCACCAGGACCCGGACGGTTCGCCGCCGAAAGCGACGTCGGTCGGGAATTTCGTCAACGGACACGCTCGTCCTCCCGGATCACAGCTTCTCGAGCCAGGTGTGAACGGCGCGCCGAAGCAGCGCGCGCGGCAGCGGGTGGGCCGCCACGAACGGCGTCAGGTCGGCGTTCGTTGCGAGGTCGCTCTCGTCGTGCTCGCCCGCTTCGGCGATGAGGACCATCAACGCGGTTCGCAGGTCGGCCCCGGTTTCGTCCACGGCCACCGCCGCGGCCAGGGCCCGGACATCGATCCGCCAGGCGGCGATGTCGGTGGCGTTGATCTCCTCGAGACTGGTTCCGTTCAGGATTTTTCGCAGTCGCCGGGCCGTGCCGCGGCGGATGGCCGTGGCCATGGCGTTGACGAGGCGTCCGTCACCTTCGACCTGGTCCGGATCGAGGGCCAGTGTGGCGGCGAGCTTCAGCACCTCCGCCAGCTCTACGTCGTCGAGCGGAAGCAGGGCCGACGCGGTCAGTTCGCCCTCCGCGGCGCGCGCCGCGGCGCGGAAAGTCGATGCGGGCTCCGGAGAGGGCGCTTCCGGCGAGCGCTTCGCGGAGTCGAGTGCCGTTGCGATCTCCTTCGCCGCTTTGTTCGCGAGCCGGCGCAGCTTCTCCCGGAGCGGGTCGGTCAGGCAGCGGTCTCCCGCGAAGGATGGCGCGGTCACGGGCGCTTCTTCCTCTTGCTCGTGCGGTGCGGCGATCCCGAGAGCCCGCACGATCGCCAGGCCCACCCCGAGGGCTCCGTCGTCGTCGCGCTCGCGCGAGAGCCGCATCAGCACGCGCAGGGACGGCGCGTGAGTGGGTTCGGTCTCCAGCAGGGCGCGGTGGTGGGACAACGCTTCTGCGAGATCGCCCGAGCGGTGGCTGAGGAATTCCGCGAGCGCCGTGCGCGTGTCGACCCGCTCCGGATCGAGATCGACCGCGCTGCGATAGGCGGCGATCGCGCCGTCGACGTCTTCCAGCGGGCCGGCCAGCAGCCTTCCGAGCTGCTGGAGCACGTCCGCCAAGCCGGGGACGTCTCCGCCCGGGTGATTCTCTGCGAACGCCCGCAGCGTGTCGGCCGCGAGCTGCCACTCGCCGAGCCCACGCAGCAGGCGCGCCGCCGACAGCGCCGCTTCGATGCAGTCCGGTGTCTCGACCGCGGCCGTCACGAATGCGCCCGCCGCCTCGCGGCGGTCGCCGCGCTGTTCGAGTGCCCGGCCTTGGATCAGGGCGAGGCGGCCGCGGGTGTCCGGGTCGCACACGCTGGCCAGGGCTTGGGTGGCGATCTCGAGGGCGTCGTCGCCCCGACCCTGGTCCCAGAGGAACGTCGCCAGCAGCGTCCAGGCGCGGGAGAACTCGGGGGCCACTTCCAGGACCTGCCGCAGGTGCCGCTCGCTGGATTCCTCGCGCCCCGGGCTGCCGATCTCCCACGCTGCGGCGCGCAGCAGCCGCAGGGCGCGCTGCGGCGCCTCGTTCGCGGCGTCGGCCCAGCGCTCGAGGCACGGCACGCCGGCCTCGACGTCCTGCGCGCGTTCGTGCAGCGCCACCAGCTCTTCGTGGGCGCGGTCGAGGGAGGGATCCACGGCGATCGCCTCTTCCAGCCGCTGGGTCGCCGCTTCCGTCTCGCCGGCTGCGACGAGGGCTGCGCCCAGCATGGCGAGGTGTTCGTCGTCGGTGTCGAGACCGAGGCGGGTCTCGATGGCGGCACGCGCTCCGGCGAGATCGCCCAGTCCCGCCAGGGTCTCGCCGTATTCGCCCAGGGCGTCGGCGTGATCCGGATCGACGGCCAGGGCGCGCGCGTAGAGGCGCGCGGCGGCCTCGCCGTTGCCGCGCTGGTTCGCGGCGCGGGCGCCGATCAACGCGGTGTCGACGCACAGCGAGTCTTCGAGCTGCCCCCGGCGCGAATCGATGTCGAGGGCCCGTTCGGCCATGACGACGGCGTCCGGGAAGTCGCCCAGCTCGGCACACACCCGCGCCAGTGCGGCGCAGACCGCCGGGTTCGCCGCGTCGCGGCGCGCGGAGGCGCGGTACAGGGACTCCGCCGCGTCGAGGTCGCGTCGCTCTGTCAGCTCGCCCGCGCGCAGCAGTCGTGGAGCCGCGTCGCCGTCCGGGAGCAGGTCGGCGGCGCGGACCAGCGCGTCGGCGGCGCCTTCGACGTCGCCGTGGACCTCTCGCAGGTTCGCCGCGGTGTCCCAGGCCGCAGCGTGTCCGGGGTCGACCTCGACCGCGCGCTCGATCCGCGCGAGCGCGTCGTCGGCGCGTGCCAGCTCCTCGAGAACCTTCGCCAGTCGCACGTGGTCCGCCGCCGTGGCGCCGGACTCCGGGTCGTCGCACCAGCGCTCGAACTCCAGCGCGAACGCCGCGGCGTCGCCGGTGGCATGGTGCAGCAGGGCCAGCTCGGCGCGGCGGCCCGGAGGGAGGGGGCCGATCTCTGCGGCGCCGATGTATGCGCGAAGCGCGCGGTCGATCTCGTCGGTGTGGTCTCGGGCGATCTCGCCGGCGCGCAGCGAGGCCTGCTGCCGCCGTTCCGGCTCTTCGTCGCCCAGCATCTCGACCTC
>JBHHVG010000183.1:0-6366 GCA_046754165.1 Myxococcota bacterium | reverse complement strand
CTTCAACGCCACCGGCGGGTCGATTTTCGCCGACCTCACCAGCAGCAACATCGGCGAGCGCCTCGCCATCATTCTCGACGACCTCGTCTACAGCGCCCCGAACATCAAATCACGCATCGGGACGCGCGGCCAGATCGAAGGCCGCTTCACCATGCAGGAGGCGGCGGACCTGGCGGTGGTGCTGCGCGCCGGGTCGCTGTCCGTCCCGGTCGTGATCGAGGAGGAGCGCACCGTCGGTCCGGCGCTGGGCGCGGACTCGATCGATCGCGGTCTGCGGGCCTCGATGCTGGGTCTGCTGATGATCGTGGCCTTCTCGGTCGGGTACTTCCGCTTGTCCGGGGTCTACGCGAGCGTCGCGCTGGCGGCCAACCTGATCCTGCTGGTGGGTCTGATGTCGCTGTTCGGCGCCACGCTGACGTTGCCGGGTTTCGCCGGCCTCGTGCTCACCGTCGGCATGGCCGTCGACGCCAACGTCATCATCTTCGAGCGGATCCGCGAGGAGCTGCGCTCGGGCAGGGCTCCCGGGGCCTCCGTCAAGACGGGCTTCAACAAGGCCCTCTGGACGATTCTCGACGCCAACATCACCACGCTGTTCACGGCGATCGTACTCTTCGAATACGGCACCGGTCCCATCAAGGGCTTTGCGGTGACGCTGTCGATCGGTGTCGTCACCAGCGTGTTCGCCGCACTGATCATCACACGGCTCATGTATGCGGTCTACCCGGGCAGTCGCCACGTCGAGAGTCTGTCGATCTAGGGGAGAAGGGGTTTGTTGCAGATCGTCCCGGCTGGGACCAAGATCGATTTCATCGGCAAGCAGAGGATCACCGCAGCGATCTCCTGCAGCGTGCTGGGCGCCGCGATCCTGGCCATCCCGATCCAGGGCGTTCACTACGGCATCGACTTCGCCGGCGGCACCGAGATGCAGGTTCTGTTCGCCTCGGATTCGGCCGCCAAAGAGGGCGCCATTCGCGCCGTGACCGCGGCCTGCGGCATCGACGACGCCTCGATCGTCCGCTACGGAGAGACCGATGCGGTCGAGTTCCTGATCCGCTTCCGCTTGAGCGACGAGCAGGCCGCCGCCCTGGAGACAGCCAGCGCCGACTGCCCTCTCACCGACGCCGACCGCGAGCGCCTGGCAGAGGCGACATCGGCGGGAGGCGGTGGCGGCAACGTCGGCGAAAAGGGCGAGCTCGTGGATCGCCTGGCCTTCGCGCTCCGCAACGGGGTGGGCCCGCTCACCGTGCAGCGGGTCGAGTACGTCGGTCCGCGGGTCGGCGCCGAGCTGCGCCGTGACGGCCTCTACGCCATGAGCATCGCGTCGCTTCTCATCCTGGCCTACATCGCGTTTCGCTTCAGCGCCCGCTTTGCGCCCGGGGCGATCATCGCACTGCTCCACGACATCGGCGTCACGGCGGGCCTCTTCGTGATCTTCGGCATGGAGTTCGACCTGCGGGTGCTGGCCGCGCTCCTGGCGATTCTGGGTTACAGCCTGAACGACACCATCATCATCTACGACCGCATCCGCGAGAACATGGAAGTTCGGACGAAGCACGATCTCCACGAGGTGCTGAACCTCAGCGTGAACCAGACCCTCGCCCGGACGATTCTCACGTCGGGCACGACCCTTGTGGCCGTGCTGTCGCTGCTGATCTTCGGAGGCGCGGTGATCCAGCCCTTCGCGATCGCGATGGTGATCGGCGTCGTGGTCGGAACCTACTCGTCGATCTTCATAGCCGCGCCCACGCTGCTCTTCCTCGAGACGCGCTTCGGTGATGGCGACGAGCGGAGCCGCAAGAAGAAGGGCTAGAGGCGCAGCCGGCTGCGCTTCTAGCCGGCCCGGCGAACCTCGGTGCTCGGCGGCGCTGTGGGCGCCGCCTTGGCGGTCTGTGCCTGCTTCGTCATCTCGATGGAGCCGTTCAACACCGCGCCCTCGGCGACCACCAGGCGCGGCGAGGTCACGTCGCCGTCGACGATGCCGGAGCCCTGGATCTCGACCCGCTCGGTGCCGTGGATGTTGCCGGTCACCCGGCCGACCACCACGATGGCCTTGGCGTCGATCTCGGCGCGGACGGTGCCGTTGGCGCCGACCGTGAGCTGGTTGTTGGGAAGCTCGACCTTCCCCTCGACCTTCCCCTCGATGATCATGTCCTCGTTGCCGGTCAGATCCCCCTTGATCGAGATCGACTTGCCGATATTCGCCACGTCCTGTCCCCCCTGGGTCGACGGCGCCGAAACGCTCTGTGTGATTTGCGCCCCAGACGCGGGGCTCAGCATCGGGCTCGCGGTCTTCGCTTCGGGCACTCCCTGGTCGTCGCGATTCTTCTGGTTGAACAGGCCCACCGAGGCTCCTCTGCGACCGATGCCGGGCGGCGATCTTACCGCACGGACAGCACGGCATCGATCGCGATGTTGCGGTTGCGCAGGATCGTGCCCTGTCGGCGGTCCAGCGCGGTCAACGAGGTGCGGTAGGCCTGGTAGGCGGCGATCCTCTGGCTCTCGGACTCGACCAGGTCCTCTTCGCGGAGCAGCACGTCGAAGGGCGTCGACTCGCCGTACTCCAAGCGGATCTCTTCGGCGCGGAGCTGCTCCTCGGCGGCCGCCACCGCGCGCAGCGCGGCCTCGATGCCCTCCTGGGCCGCCTCGATGTTGCGCGCCGCGGTGCGGATCTCGAGGATGATGTCCTGCTCGACCCGGCGCTTCTGGGTGCGGGCCCGGCGCAGCTCGATGCCCGCCTGGCGCGCGCGCGCCCGGGCCGCGGTGTTCGGGATGGGGATCGAGAAGACACCTCGAAAGGTCCAGTTGTTGGCGCCGTCGGAATCGAAGTACTTGTCGTAGGCGTCGCCGTAGCTCTGGCGCGGCGCCGCGAGGGCGGAGGGGTCGAAAGCCGGATCCGTGGGATCGCAGCGCGGGTCGGTGGTGTTGAACAGACACGGGTTGTTGTCGTCGTTCTGTCTGCCGGAGAGACCGCGGTAGGCGTACCTCCCCTCGAGGTCGAACTGCGGCAGCCGCTGGTTCTTCGCGAACTTCTCTTGAATCAGCATCCGCTCGATCTCGCGGCTGGCGATCTGGAGCTCGGGGCGGCTGGCGAACGCCACGCGCGTCGATTCCAGCACGTCGACATCGTGGACGATGTACTGCTTGGCCTCGTCGGTCGGTTGGATCGCCAGCGTCGTTTCCGGGCGGAGCTGCTCGCCGAGCACCTGATCGATGAGATCGTCCTGGGCCTGTCGGTAGCGGTTCGTGTTCTTGATCAGCGAGAACTCGCGATCGGCGACGCCGGCTTCCGCCTGGACCACGTCCACCTTCGACACGACGCCGACCTCGTACTGGATCCGGGTCTGGCCGAGCAGGGCCCGGGAGGTTTCGAGACTCTTCTCCGCCACCAGCATCTGCTCGTGGGTCGCGATCAGGTTCCAGTAGGCGGTCTCGATCCCCGACACGATGTCCATCACGTCCCGCCGGAAGGCCTCGAGCGACGTCTGGTAGCCGATGTTGCTGACCTTGACCCGCGTCCACGGCTCGTTCCAGATCAGGCCGCGCAGCAGCGGCTGTTTCAGGGAGAAGGTCACCGTCGCCGTGTATTCCGGGGAGAGTGTCTGAAAGGCGAAGTTGGTCGTGGTCCGATCCGACGAAAGGATCGCCGAGTACTGGGTGCTGAGCAGCGGAAGCACGCCGGTGATCCCGCCTTGGCCGTCGAGAACCTTCCGCGTGTTCACGGCGTTGCCCACGTCGAAGGAACTCGAGGAGGGGGTGCGGCGCTCGTCCCAGCCGATTTCCGAGTTCCAGACCGGGTCGTAGCTGCCCCAGGCGACGTTCGTCTCCTCTTCGGAGATCAGCGGGTCGAAGCGCTGGACCTTCACGCCGAGGTTGTTCTGGATGCCGAGCCCGATGGCCTCCTGGAGCGACAGGTTGAGGGTGTTGGCTTCGCTGCCTCCCCACGGCTTCGCACCGTCCGGGTCGCCGGACACGCGGTCGGCGGACAGGGAGGGCTCGCCCCCAGCGGCCGCCTGCGCGGCGGTTTCCGCGCCGGAGACGTCGTCCGCCGCGGCGCTCGCGCACCAGCAGAGCGCCAGGATGAATCCGGCCAGTGAGACAGTCGTATGGAACCGCATCGGGATCGAACCTCCTCGAGAGCGCGGGGGTACTGTAACAGCCGCCGTTCGCTGCATCAGCCGCGCGGAGCGCGGTCTCGGCTAGACTCCTGCCATGGGCGTCGCCGCACTTCTCCTCGCCGCGGGCCGTGGCGATCGGCTGGGCGATGGGCTGCCGAAGGCCTTCGTGCCGGTCGCGGGCCGCCCCCTGCTGCAGCACGCGCTCGAGGCGTTGGCCCGCGCCGACGAGGTGGATCTCGTGGTTCCCGTGCTCGCGCGGGGCGATCTGCCTCGCTGGCAGGCGGCGCTTTCGGAGCTGCGCGACAGCGCGAAGCTGGGCGACGCGGTGGTCGGCGGCGCCGAACGCCAGGATTCGATGGCGGCCGGTCTGGCGGCGCTGCCGGACGGCATCGCCCTGGTCGCCGTCCACGACGCCGCGCGTCCCCTCGTGCGGTCGCACGACGTGGATCGCGTCGTGCGGGCGGCCGCGCGGGATGGCGCGGCCATCCTGGCGGTGCCGGTCGGAGACACCATCAAGCGGGTGCGCGGGGGCCGCATCGTCGAGACGCCCGAGCGCTCCGAGTGCTACGCCGCCCAGACGCCCCAGGTGTTCCGGGTCGAGATCCTGCGCGAGGCCCTCGCCAAGGCCTCCGCCGAGGGGCGCACAGGCACGGACGACGCCCAGCTCGTCGAGGCGCTGGGCGTGGCGGTGACGGTGGTCGAGGGCGACGTCGGCAACCTCAAGGTGACCCACCCGGAGGACCTGGTCGTGGCCGAGCGGTTGCTGCGACAGCGCGCCGAGGGACGCGGCGCCGCGTGAGGATCGGACAGGGCTTCGACGCGCACCAACTCGTTCCCGGTCGCCGATTGATGCTGGGCGGCGTCGAGATCCCCCACGACCGCGGCCTCGCCGGGCACTCGGACGGCGACGCGCTGCTGCACGCGGTGGCCAACGCGCTGCTCGGTGCGCTCGGCGAAGGCGACCTCGGGCGCCACTTTCCATCGTCGGACGCCGGCCTGAAGGACATCGCCAGCGGCGAGATCCTGGCCCGGGTGCGCGACCGGATCGCGGCCGAGGGGTACGCGGTCGGCAACCTCGACGCGACCGTGATCGCCCAGGCGCCGCGGCTCGCACCTCATCGTCGGGAGATGGAGGCCGCCATCGCCGCGCTGCTCGGGATCGGGGAGGATCGGGTGAACGTCAAGGTCACGAGTACCGACCACCTCGGGGCCATCGGCCGAGACGAGGGCATCGCCGCGCTGGCCGTGGCGCTGCTCGTGGCGGCGGAGGGGCGGGGATAGCGTGTCCGGACTCGTGTTCTACGACACGCGCACCCGCTCCAAGCAAGTTTTCGAGCCCCTCGAAGCCGGGCGCGTCGGAGTCTACACCTGCGGACCGACGGTGTACGCGCCGCCCCACATCGGAAATCTGCGCTCGAATCTCTTCGCAGACCTGCTAGTGCGCGCCCTGCAGCTGGAGGGGCTCCGGGTCCGTCACGTCATCAACGTCACCGACGTCGGCCACCTGACCGACGACGCGGACGCTGGGCAGGACAAGGTCGAGCGGGCCGCGGCGGAGCTCGGCAAGACGGCGGCCGAGATCGCGGAAACCTACACCCGTCAATGGCTGTCGGACCGCGAGCGCACCGGCTGCCGCACTCCGGACGTCATCTGCCGGGCGACCGAGCACATCGACCTTCAGATCGACATGGTCCGCGCGCTCGAGGAGAAGGGCTACAGCTACCGCATCGACGACGGCATCTACTTCGACACCGCGAGGTTTCCGGCCTATGCGGATTTCGCGCGCCTGGACCTCGCGGGGCAGGAGGGCGGCGCCCGGATCGGCGACGTTCCAGGCAAACGCAATCCCCAGGACTTCGCGCTGTGGAAGTTCTCCGATCCCAAGGCCGGAAAGCGTCTCCAGGAATGGGATTCGCCCTGGGGCGTCGGCTTCCCGGGCTGGCATCTCGAGTGCTCGGCCATGAGCTCGGAGTACCTCGGCCGAAGCTTCGACATCCACACGGGAGGGGTCGACCACATCGCCGTCCACCACACCAACGAGATCGCACAGAGCGAGTGCTGCTTCGACGTGCACCCGTGGGTGCAGACGTGGCTTCACAACGAGTTCCTCGATCTGCGGGGCGAGAAGATGGCGAAGTCGGTCGGCAACGTCGTCGTCCTCGACGACCTCGTCGCCGCCGGCCACCCACCGCTGGCCTTCCGTTATTTCTTTCTTCAGGCGCACTACCGCCAGCAGCAGGTCTTCACGGAG
>JBHHVG010000182.1:0-6486 GCA_046754165.1 Myxococcota bacterium | reverse complement strand
AAGCACCCCATAGGTGGAAGCGCCATGCTGCATCCCCGCCAGACCGGCGAGGGCGAAGAAGGCGAAGCCCGCCAGCGCCACGGCATACAGCGCCCCCGGCGGCGCGCGGCGCACCAGGCGACCGCCGAGCAGCGACCCGAGCCAGATTCCCGCCAGGATGACCGTCAACAGGATGGAGAAGACCGGGCGAAACGCCGCGAACATGGAGATGAGCTGGCGGAACCAGACGATCTGCATCGCCATGGTGGCGAAGCCCGTCAGGGCGAGTGCGATCGCCACCGACGTGACGCCCCCGCCGACGGCCCGGTCGGCCTGCGAAGACGCGCGGGGTTCCACCGCGACGCCTGCGGCTCTCCGCGCCAGCCACCAGGCTCCCAAGGCCGCGAACCCGTTCAATCCGACTGCGATGGCTTGCGTCGCGCGGATCCCGAGCAGCGGTACCAGCGCCGTGTCGGTGACGATGCAGCCAAGCGCTGCTCCCGCCGTGTTGACGCCGTAGAGCACCCCGACGTGCCAACCGGCATTCGATACGTCGTCCGCAACGACGTATCGGATCAGCAGTGTCAACGTGCCGCCCATCAGGAGCGTGATGGGCAACAGCAGCAGCGCAGCGAGTCCGTAGCGCACGAGCGAACCGCCTGCCGCGAGCCAGTACCAACCGTGGGCACCGACCTCGTAGCTGGAGGCGGCGGCAGCGATCGGCGCGAGCAGCGGAACGAGTATCACCGCCGCCGCCGCGAGCACTCCGATGCCGAGCTCGAACCAGCTGTACCAGCGCAGCGGAGACACCGGATCCGCGAGGAATCGGCGATCGATCCACCTTCCGGCGAACGCCGCCCCGAGCCCCAACCCGCACATGTAGATGGCGGTCACGACAGCCGCGGAGTAGACGCTGCTCCCGAAGAGCGTTCCGAATTGGCGCACCCACACCAGCTCGTACACGAGCCCGCTCGCGCCGGAGGCGAAGAAGAGCAGCAGCACCAGCCCGCGTCGCCTCAGCATGTCGCCCGCATCCTAGGCCAGTTCCAACTCACCCGAAACGCGCAGAGGGAGACTCGCGAGCCGGTGGCGCGGAAGGAGCTGCCGTGCGGAACCGGGCAATCAGCGCCTCGGCTCGAACGATGCCCGCAGGGCGGCCGCCCGATCACTCGCCGGCAACGCGGCGGCGAGCTCCGCCGCATCGTGCAGCACCCCCGGCGTCGTCCGACCGGTCCGGCGCGCCATCCCGGCAATCCGCTCGAGCGAGGATGCCGTGACATCCGGTCGGCCGGCGGCGCGGCCGGCCCGGGCGCGGAGCAGAAGGTCGTGGCTCGACTGCGCCGGGAGCAGGATGCCATCCACGAGATCGATCGCGTCGATCGCGGCGACCCGGTCGCCGATCGCGACGCGCCAGCGCGCCCGCAGCCGCGTGGCGTCCTCATACGCGAGATCGCCGGGGCCGGCCGAGGCGAGAACGGCTTCCAATGCGCGGACGCCTTCCCAATCGTCCCGAGCCGCCGCGAACCACCCCTGCGCGACGGCGCCCTGCGCCGGCGGGAGCTGCGTGGTGAGCGCGACGACTTCGGGATCCCCGCTCACGAGATCCGATCGGCGCGCGCGAACCAGCCCGAAGCGCGCGCGGGGGTCCGACGGGGCTCGGGCCAGCACCCGCGCGAAGCGGCGGCGCGCAGCACGTGGCTTCCCCCTCTCGAGCTCCACCCAGCCGATCGCCGTCTCCCGCGCCGCGGCGTCCGGGCTCGCCTCCGCGGCCCCGAGTGCGCGCCTCCACTCGCCGCGAGCCCCCAGGCTGCGCACCAGCTCGACGCGATCCACGTCGGCAGGTCGCAGCAGCGGATCGAAGGGCGCGAAGAGCGCCTGGCTCGCCGCCGGCCGCAACCCGCCCGCGAGCAAGCGCCCGCTCGACATCGCGAGCTGGTTGCGATCGTCCGTGTTGAACGGCGCGCCCCGGGACAGCGCGCGGGCGCCGTCGCCGTCGAGCACCCGTGCCGCGATCAGGTCCTCCGGTGTCCGGATTCCCGAGCGGGCATAGGCCTCCGGGTCGTCGGCCAGCATGCGTCCGATCTCCTGCACGCCGTGGTCGGCGTCGTTCGACGCGACGAACAGCAGCGCCACGGGCACCGGCTGGTAGATCTCCACCTCCGGGTAGACGTCGCAGAGCGTCGCAAGCAGGCTGCGCAGGAGAGGCTCGTCGAGAAAACGCAGACCGATCCACTGGACGAAGACCCCGTTCGGCGTCAGCCGGCTGCGGGCGAGCTCGAAGAACTCGCGCGTGTAGAGATGCGAGGCGCCCGCCGTCCAGGGATGCGACGGCTGGGACACGATCGCGTCGAACCGCATGTCCGTCAGCAGCAGGGAGCCGCGCGCATCGTTCACGTGGACCCGGACGCGCGGATCGGCCAGCGGGTCGCGGCCTCGGTCCGCCCCGAGCACGCGGTTCGCCTCGACCACCTCGGGCTCGAGCTCGATGACGTCGACGGAGTCGAAGCTCCGCGGAACCGACTCGAGCGCGACCGCACCACCGAGGCCTATCAGCAGCAGCGAGCGCGCTTGGGGCCGCAGGAGACCCGGCAGCAGCGTGAGCCAGCGCGCCTCGACGCCGCCGATCGGCGTCTCACCCGGGCGCGCAACCGTCGCCTCGGGCAGGCCGTTTGTGGTGATGCTCCACCCCCCGGGCCGCTCGAGGGCGAGCACGGTCGCCGATCGACCCACGCCGTAGTAGGCGACGGCACCGGACGTCGAGCCGCTCCTCATGGGCGACGCGCGCAGCAGCGCCCAGGGTGGCTGCGGAGAGAGCAGCGCCAGCGCCGCAACACACGCGGTGGCAACCGCGGCCAGCACTCGGACAGAAGGTCGCAATAGCGTGGCCGCCGCAGCGGCGAGGGCCAGATTGAGGCCCGCCGCCGTGGTCAGCGTTCCCGCGTAGCCGAGGGTCGGCAGCAGCCAAAAGCCCCCGGCAATGGCGCCGGCGATCGATCCGGCTGTGTTCCAGGCGTAGGCGCGCGCGATCGCCGGCGCCGCGTCGCGCTCGCTCGTCGCGAGCAGGCGAACGGCGAACGGCAGGGTCGTGCCGATCGCGATCGCCGGCGGCATGAGCACCGCGCCGGCGAAGAGCGCATTCGCGCCGAGGGAACCCCGGCCGCCGGCACCGAGGATCGCCGCGAGTGCGGGGAGCCCGTCGACGGCCCGGAATGCGGCGACACTCAGCGCAGCCGTCGCGATCTGTGCGCACCCGAAGCCGATCGCCGCGGGGCGCGCACGGGTCGCCAGGCGTGACGCCAGCGCCGCACCGAGGGTGATGCCCAGCAGGAAGCTCGCGAGCATGGTCGCGAACGCGAAGACCGATCCTCCGAGAATGTGCGAGAGGAGGCGTGTCCACAGCACCTCGTAGGTGAAGGATGCGAAGCCCGACAGCAGCAGCAGCGGAAGGATCCAGCGAGAAGCGAGCGACGCCGGGCGCGCCGCGCCGGGCACCACAGGCAGCGGGGGCGCGCCGCGCGTCAGCAGCAGCGCGAGCCCGAAGACGAGCACGTTGACCCCGGCCCCGCAGTACACCGTCTGGCGCAGGCCGACGGCGGGCAGCAGCGCGAAGGCCGCCGCGAGCGTGCCGCCGATCGCCCCGGCGGTATTCGCGGCGTAGAGCAGCCCGATCCGGCGGCCGATCTGCTCATCCCGACGGACCGCGTAGCGCGCGAGCAACGGGAGGGTGGCGCCCATCAGGGCGGTGGGCGCCATCAGGATCAGGAAGGAGCCACCGAGGTGGAAGAGCACTCCCGCGAGCTGTGCCTCGTCGGGCGGCGCCGGGAGCCCGCCAAAGAGCGAGACGTAGAGGCCGGTGGTCGCAGCGATGGCGAGCGGGACCGCGAGCGCGAGCACCGCGATGCCGAGCTCGAGCACTCCATAGACGAGGATCGGGCGGCGCATGCGTGGTGCGACGCGCGCCGCGATCGCCGCTCCGGCGGCGAGCCCTCCCATGTAGGCGGCCAGCACGCTGATCACCGCGAGCTCCGAGGTCCCGAAGACGAAGGCGAACTCCCGCGTCCACGCGGTCTCGTACAGCAGTGCCGCGAATCCGGACAGGAAGAAACACAGCAGTACCAGCGGGAAGCGGGGATCCACGGTCTGTGGCCAATCTCCGGATGTGATTTCCGTACTCGGCGCCGGCGGGCCGCCGGGGCTCGACCGCCGGTGGTCGGAGCGGCTGAAATCGCGTTCGAGATGGGTGTCGCTGGGACACCCCGAACCGCTCCCTCTTGCCTAGGTCCCCGGTCGGATCTTGTAGCGTATCGGCATGTGCTTGAATCCCGGCACCAAATTGGAGGCCGTCCGTTCCGGTGTCCCCGAGAACTCGACCGACTCGATTCGCGAAACGAGCTCGCGGAAGATCGCGCCGCTGGTCTTGCGAGCCAGATGGGCGCCCATGCAGAAGTGCTCACCGACGCCGAAGGAGAGGTGACGATTGGGATCGCGGTCGATGCGGATATCGAAGCCGTCCTCGAAGACCTCTTCGTCGCGGTTGGCGGACGCGTAGAAGAGCACGAGCTTGTCGCCCTCGCGGATCGTCTGGCCGCGCAGCTCGTAGTCCTGTTTCGCCGTGCGCACCATGTGGTTCACGGGCGTCACGTAACGAATGATCTCGTCGACCGCGAGCGGAGTGAGATCGAGGTTTTCCGACCAGCGCTCGCGCAGATCCGGGTCTTCCACCAAGGCATGGAATCCGCCGCCGATCCCGCCGCGGGTCGTCTCGTGCCCGGCCGTGAAGGCGACGAGGCAGTAGCCCATGGTTTCGAGCTCACCCATGGGCTCGCCGTCGATCTTCGCGTGGGCGAACACCGTGGCGAGATCGTCGCGGGGATTGGCTCGCCGGTCTTCCATCACACGCGTGAAGTACGCCCAGAAGTCCATGAAAAGCGCCCGGATGCCCTCCATCCGGTCTTCGTCCCGCTGGAACTCGGAATCTTCGGTACCGAAGAGCTCGTTCGTGAGCTTCAAGATCATCGGCTCGTCTGCTTCCTCGACGCCGAGAATCCGACAGATCACCTTGAGCGGATGCAGGGACGCGATCTCCTGGACGAAGTCGCACTCCCCTTCCGGCCCGAGCGCGTCGACCAGCTTCCGGGCCGTCTCCCTCACGAGTGGGTCGAGGCGGCCGACGGCCCGAGGCGTGAAGAAGGGGATCCCGATCTTCCGGTACTTCCGGTGTTCGGGGGGATCCATGTTGATCACGGTCCTGATCTGCTGCTGTTGGGCCTCCTCCTCGCTGCCGCGGTCCCGGACCAGCGTCATCCCCGGGGCATTCAGGAAGAGGTCGGGCTGCTTGGAGACCTCGACGATGTCGGCGTGCTTCGTGACCGCCCAGAAGGATGGCCAGTCGGGAAGCTCGAAGAGGCGGAGGGGCGCTTCCCGGCGCAGCCGGGCCCATTCTTCGTGGGGGTAGCCGTGCTCGGCATAGCTGCTGGGATCGATCAACCGCAGCCCGTCGAAATCCGACATTCTTCTCCTTCCGCTCAGAGCTCGAGAGCGCAGGCGGGATTATGCACGATCCCGGCCAAGCCGGTGAGGAGCCCCGGTCGGCTGTCCATCACGGCAGCGACTTCGATGGCAATTCGGACGGCGGCGACCGTGATGCGTTCGGAGCTGGAGCGGCGGCCTACACCGCGAACCGATCGGACAGGGACAGACGTTCGATCTCCGTGCGCACCCAGTGCCGGTTGGCCCGATCGAAGGCGCTGCGCCAGCCGCCCACCTCCCCGCGGCGGGTGAACCGGAAGCCGTCTTCGAAAATGGCCTGGTCCGGGCGTCCGGACCGCTCCTCGAGCCTGCGGACGTTCGCGAGGGAGGCCCGCTTGACGGCATCCTCGATCGCTTCTCGGCCGATCCCGGGGATCTCGAGCGCCGAAAGAATCCGCGACACTTCCGAAGCCGTGTGCTCCCGCAACGCCTCATAGCTCGAGACGACCGTGGCGTTGGGAAGCCAGGATCTGACGTGTTCGCCCCACGCGGGGATTCCGTACTTTTCGTCCCGGATGAACTGCGAGAGCGACAGTTGCGTCACCCGGCTTCTGCGCAGCTTGGCGAAGCGAAAGGCGTGATAGGACTCCATGACGTCACAGGGATGACGGTGGAGGTAGAGGATCCGGTTGCCGCGAAACACACGGGCATCGAACGGCTGATGGGTCTTCACCAGCCGCGGCAGCGAGTGGTACTCGAGGCCACCGTAGAGATGGCGATTGTGATCGCAGATCATCTCGCCGTTCAGCAGGTGGAAATCCACCTCCCGTCCCCCGAGCTCCAACTCGGAGACGAGATTGGCCCAGATGAATCGCATCCAGGTGTTGCCCGATTTGGGATAGGACGCCAGGATGACGTCCGAGTCGCGCAGGCCGATCCGCGGATGCACGCGGCGCACCAGTTCAACCGATCGTTTTCGAATCCTCAACGTTCGTCCCCCCCCTCACATTCACTGCCCCCCCCCGAACGACCGAATCG
>JBHHVG010000181.1:0-6487 GCA_046754165.1 Myxococcota bacterium | reverse complement strand
GCGGACTGGGACGCGCTGCTCGCGGTGCTCTGTGCCTACGACGACCTGCGCGCGCTCGGCCTGCCCGTGATCGAGCGGGCCTGCCGCTTCGCGGAGTCCGCCCAGGCCGACGACGGCGGCTGGGACCCGGGCACCGGCCGCGAGGACGACCGCCTGTTCGCGACGGGGCTGCTCGCCGGCCACTTCGGCAAGACGCGTCTTGCCCGCGCCAGCATGATCGACGCCGCCGGTGACTACCTCGCCGAGCGCTTCTCGCCCGAGCGCGTGCAGGGCTTCGCCTGGCGCGCCATCGCCGCCTTCGCCGCCGCCTTCTCGAATGTGCCGCACGAGGCCTCCGACGCGGTGCTCCAGTGGGTCGGTCGCGAGCTCGAGCGGGGCTTCCGCACCCACCATTTCGACGCCGTGCGCACCGCTCGCGTGCTGGCCTACGCCGACGCGCCTTCCCTGCCCGGAGGCCGTCTCGAGGGCGGCGAGGTGGCCCTCGCCGTGGTCGCGGAGCAGGCTGCCGACGGCGGCTGGCTGCGACTCGAAGATCCCTCGCCCGAGGCGCGCGTGGCCCAGACCCTCGACGCGCTGACCGCGCTGCTGCGCTTCGGCTGACTCCGACGGGCTTGCGCCGTGCGCCGGTGCGCGCGAGCCTCCCCGGTCGCAAGCGAGGAGGAGCCCCAGTGTTCAATCTGGCCGCCGTCCACGAGGCCATCGCCGCGGAGATCCCGCAGCGCGAGTGTCTGGTCTTCCGCGACCGGCGCCTCAGCTGGGGCGACGTCACCGACCGTACCCGCCGCCTCGCCCAGGTGATCCGTGAGCACGGCCTGGGCTGCCGCCGCCAGCGCGACGACCTCGCCAATTGGGAGTCGGGTCAGGACCACGTCGCCCTATACCTCTACAACGGCAACGAGTACCTCGAGGGCATGCTCGGCGCGTTCAAATCGCGGACGGTGCCGTTCAACGTGAACTACCGCTACGTCGATGATGAGCTCCAGTACCTGTTCCGAAACGCCCAGGCCAAGGCCGTCATCTACCACGCGTGCTTCGCGCCGGTTCTCGCGCGCATCCGCGGGTCGCTGCCCCAGGTGAAGCTGTGGCTCCAGGTCGCGGATGAGAGTGGCGAGCCGCTGCTGCCCGGAGCCCTCGACTACGAAGCCGCCCTCGCCGCCGCCGAGCCGGTGCCGCCACCGCACGACCTCTCCCCGGACGACCTCTACATCCTCTACACCGGCGGCACAACCGGCATGCCGAAGGGTGTGCTGTGGCGCCAGCAGGACATCCTGCGCGCCGCCCTCTACGCCGGCCCGGTCACCACCCTCGAAGCCCTGGTCGCCCGCGCCGCTGGCGGCGGCATTCGCGCGCTTCCAGCGCCGCCCTTCATGCACGGCGCGGCCCACTGGGTCGCCTTCAACATGTGGCACGTCGGCGGCACCGTGGTCGTGCAGAACGAGCCGCGCCGCCTCGACCCGGAAGACATCTGGTCGACGGTCGAGCGCGAGAAGGTGAACGCCATCGCCATCGTGGGCGACGCCTTCGGTCGGCCGCTGGCGGACGAGCTTCACAACAAGCACTACGACCTGTCGTCCTTCAAGCTGCTCACCTCCGGCGGCGCCATCCTGACGGCGGCTCTCAAGCAGGAGTTCCTCGACCTGCTGCCTGACATCCGCATTCTCGATGCACTCGGCTCTTCCGAGAGCGGCGCCCAGGCCACGCAGTTCTCGAGCAGGGGGAGCGCGCCCACCACCGGCGACTTCGACATGAACCCCGGCAACGTCGTGCTGAACGCGGACCTGACCGACGTGCTGTCACCGGGCTCCGACGAGCAGGGCTGGCTGGCCCGCACCGGCACGGTCCCGCTCGGATACTTCGGCGACGAGGAGAAGACCGCCAAGACCTTTCCGGTGGTCCAGGGCACGCGCTACGCCGTGCCCGGCGACCGCGCCGCCGTCGAGGCCGACGGCACCCTCACGCTCTTCGGGCGCGACTCGGTCACCATCAACACCGGCGGCGAGAAGGTCTTCGCCGAGGAGGTCGAGCACGCCCTCAAGCACCACCCGGCGGTCTACGACGCGGTGGTGGTGCCGACGCCACACGAGCGCTGGGGCCAGCAGGTCACCGCCGTGATCCGCCTGCGCGACGGCGAGTCCGCGAGCGAGGAGTCGCTGCGCGCCGTCGTCGGCCTGCACATCGCCCGCTTCAAGGAGCCCAAGGCCTTCGTCTTCGTCGACGAGATCCTGCGCTCGCCCTCCGGCAAGGCGGACTACCGCTGGGCCCGCGAGACGGCGTTGGCCGGACTCGAGACCTAGGCGCCCGCTACCCCGAGAGCTCGCTTCGGAAGGCGCGGATGCGCGCGGTATTGGCGCCCATGTCGCCCTTGCCGTCGCGCGACTTCGAACGGACATCGACCACGGCGCCGCCAGCGCCCGGACGCACGCGTACGGCGATGTCGTCGATGAAGCGGAAGATGCTCGTCACGTCGATCGCTTCGAAGCGCCCGGTGGCCGCGTCCTGCATGGTGATCTTCCAACCCAGCGCTTTGGCCGCGGCCAGGCATTGCGCGTAGGCCTCGACAGGCGATGCCTTCACGCGGATGGGTTCGAGGTCTGGGTAGCCTTCGCGCTGCCGCGATGCGAACTCCTCGCCGGGGTAGGCGAGGTCGCGGCCGGTGTTGGCGTCGTCGGTCTGGGCGGCGCTGAAGACCGGCGGGTCGTCGACATCGGTGGTGATGTCATTGATCACCGGGCCCGGGCCAGACGCCAGCGTCGGCGCCACCGCGATGACGACGAGCAACAGGCCCACGCTCGCGCCGGCCAAGGCGCTCTGGCGGCCTTCACGACCGGATGTGGCGCGCGTGCGCCACAGGCCCACGGAGCCCACCACCAAAGCCAGCAGGCCGAGCAACAGGCTCAGCCCGAAGATCCGGAAAGAGACGAAGGGCGACGCCCAGCCGAGCTGTGCGAGCGCCGGGCCGACCACGAACGCGACGATGCCGATCACGCCGAGTCGAATGGAGAGGCTTGCTGTGCGTGAATGGGCCACCGCGGCTCCTCCCGCCGATTGGGACACGGAGCATACCACGGCGCGTGAGGCCCCTGTGATAGACTGCGGCCCTCGGGGTCGCGTTTCGTGCGAAGGACCGCAAGCGTGCGATTCGGCGCGTTCGGGCAGGGGGGTCGCGCCGTGCTGCCGAGCTGCCGGGCCCGCGCGCCGCGCGTCGCGGCCGCCGCCTGCCTGTTCGTGCTTCTCGCCTGCGCGCCCGGCGGTGACGAGCGCATACGCATCCGGGCTCCCGGGTTCGGCCCGGGCACCCTGACCGTCACGCTGGCCCTGTCTCCCTTCTACGTGCCGGGCTCGCTCGAAGTGAGGCTCGACGGCCGCGAGGTGGGCGGCGCCTTCGAGATCGAGGACAACACGGCCACCGGAACGCTGCCGGTCGGGCCGGGGGCCCACGTGCTGGAGGCGCGCGCGCGGTTCGGGGGCGCGGGCGAGATCGGCGTGGCGGCGGCGCGCAGATTCCGCACGCCAGCTGCCTTGCCCCCGCTCGTCTCGAGCCACCCGCGGCCGCGCGCGGGCCGGATTGCGCGCACGAGCTGGTTCCGCCTGAGCTTTGGCGCGTCCTTCTCCGACGAGGCGGCGGACAGCATCGCGCTCCGCTGTGACGGCGCGACCCGCGCCGCTGCGGTCCACGCGGTGACCGAGCGCAGCCTGGTCGTGATTCCCGCCGACGATCTAGTGCCGACGCAGCGCTGCGGTCTCGTCTGGCGCGGCAGCGGCGGGCCCGAACAGCTCGTCTTTCCGGTGGCGCCCGCCGGCCCGCCCGCCCGCGTGCTCTACGACCGCGGCGAGACCCGCCACACCGCCCCCTTTCCCGACGATTTCTGGCTGCAGCCGGACCCCGCGGACCCGGGCCGTCAGCGCCTGGCGATCGAGATGCCGGACTACGAGCTGCCCGACCGGCTGCTCGTCGACGCGCTGCTCGAGGGCACCCGTGCTCTCGACGGTTTCAGCCCGATCGCGCACATCACCATCGAGCTTTCCGAGGCGCCGGATCCGTACTCGCTGCCGTGGATTCCCGCGCAGTCGCTCGACCCGACGGCCTCGGTGGTGCTGCTCGACGTGACCCCGGGAAGCCTCGACTACGGCGCCCGGATCCCGTTTCGCATGAGCGTGCGCACGGACTCCGCGTGGGGGCGCCGGTCGCACTCACTGCTGCTGTTCCCGTCCGTCAGCCTCACGCCCGGCGGTCGCTACGGGGTGGTGGTGACGCGACGGGTGCGTGTAGACCCGAGCCGCGCCTTCGAGGCGTCCGAGCTCTTTCGCCGGGCGCGGGATGACGCGCCTCGGGACGACGACCCACCGGCCCTGCGCCGGGTGCGCGCCCTGGCGGAGGACGTCTTTGCCGCGGCGGCCGAGGCGCACCCGCCGATCGCACGTCGCGAGATCTCGCTGGCCGTGCGCTTCAGCGTGCGAAGCGTCGACGACATTCCGAAAGACCTGCTCGCGATCAAGCAGGAGATCCTGACGCGCCCCGCGCCGGCCGTCTCCATCGATCGGGTCACGCGCGAGAGTGCCCTCGAGATCGCCGGGGGCAGCGACGTCGCCGCCGTGGTGCACGGCCATTTCGAGGCCATCGACTGGCGCCGCGACGGCCTGGTCCTCGAGCGCGCGGCGGAAGGCGGCCCTCCGGTGCCCGTGGACACGCGTCAGATCCCTTTCGTGATGGCCCTGCCGCGGGCGGCCCTCGACGGGCCGGTGCCGGTCGTGATGTACCAGCACGGCAACCCGGGCAGCGCCGAAGAGGAGGTCGTGCCCCACGCGCGTCAGTCGCTGGCCCGCGCCGGCTTTGCCGTCATCGGCTTCACCGACGTGTTGAACCGCGAGGTCAGCCCGCCGGGCAAGCCCGCGGAGGCCCGCGCCTACGACCAGATCTTCCACCTGATGTGGCATCTGCTGCTGCTGCGGCAGGTGCCGGACTACTTCGTCCAGACCGTTTCGGACCAGTTCACGCTGCTGCGCGCCATCGAGGTGCTGGCGGAGATTCCGTCCTTTCCCGTCGGTGACCCCGGGGTGCCGGATCGCGCGGTCGTGTTCGGGATCGATCCGGCGGCCCCGGTCTCCTACGTCGGAGTCAGCGAGGGAGCCAACCACGCCCCGGCCTTCCTGGCCTTCGCGCCGGAGGTGCGCGCGGCGGCGCTGGTGGCTGGCGGCCGTCGCTTCGTGGAGGTGATGGCGCACCAGCGCCCGGAGACGCTGATCGCCCCGCTGGCGGGACTCGGCTTCAACCACTTCACGCCGACCGACGTCTGGGTGATGCTGGCGCTGTTGCAGACGATCTACGACGGACAGGACGCCCACAACTTCGCGCGCTACATCTACCGCGAGCCCTTCGAGGTGGCCGGAACGACGCGGCGCGCGAGCATCCTGCTGAGCGAGGGTCTCAACGACACCAAGGTTCCCAACCACGTCACCGAGGCGCTGGCCTGGGCGCTTGGCCCGATCCCGCAGCTCGGCCCGCCACTGCGCCGGGTGGTCACACTCGACGTGGCGGAATCCCCGATAGTCGGGAACATTGACGGGCGGACGACGGCCGCGTTCACGCAGTTCGTGCCGCTGGGCGTCCCCGACATCGCGCCGACGCCGGGCTGCTCGTCGCCTCCGATGTCGCTGCCGAGCGCCATGGAGGGACATCGATGCGTACAGAACGCGGCGGAGGCGCTGCTCCAGAGGCTGGTCTTCCTGGAGACGGCGCAGAGCGAGGACGCGCCCCTCGTCATCGATCCCCTCGCTCGCTAACGAGATAGGAGCCGACTCCCATGGACCCCGTCACCCTGGAACGCCGCGGAGCCGTGGCGCTGCTGACGCTGGACCGCCCCGAGGCGCGGAACGCGCTGACGAGCGCGGCGCTTCGGGCCGTGGTCGACCGCTGCGACGAGATCGCCGCCGACTCGGACGTGCGAGCCGTGGTCGTGACCGGCACCGGACGCGCCTTCGCCGCCGGCGCCGACATCGAGGAGATGAGCCGTTTCGGCCCGCTCGAGGCGGAGCGTTTCAGCCGCCTCGGCCACCGGGCCATGGCGTCGCTCGAGGAGCTCGCGGTCCCGACCATCGCCGCCGTCAACGGCTACGCCCTCGGCGGGGGCTGCGAGCTCGCCCTCGCCTGCGACTGGATCTACGCCTCGGAGACGGCACGCTTCGGGCAGCCCGAGGTGAGCCTCGGGCTGATCCCGGGCTTCGGCGGCACCAGTCGCCTGGTCCGGCGTGTCGGCGCGGCCTGGGCCCTCGAGCTCGTGACGTCCGGGGAGCCCATCTCCGCCGACGTGGCGCTGCGCATCGGTCTCGTCAACCGCGTGTTCGAGCCGGACGCGCTGCAGGGCGCGGCGCTCGCGGCCGCCGACGCGATCGCGTCGAAGGGGCCGCTCGCCGTCGCGGCGGCCAAACGCGTGATCCGGCAGGGGCAGGGCGCCGAAGAGCGCGGCCTCTTCCAGCAGGAATTGCTGGG
>JBHHVG010000180.1:0-6508 GCA_046754165.1 Myxococcota bacterium | reverse complement strand
AGTGCGACGATCTCGACGACGGAGCCCTCGAGAACACCCACATCCAACAGGTGGTGCGCGCGCGCTGCGGAGACCGGGAGGGCATCGGCGTCCTCGAGCAGCTCTGCCTCGGGCCCCACGCGCCGTCCGGCTTCGAGGAATTCCTCGACCCGGCGTGATCAGCAGTGACCACTCGAGCCGCGGGATCTGCCGGGCGACCGGGGCCTGCGGCGGCGAACGGGTCACCCGCGAGGAGGGGTGTTGACCAGCCTGCTCCATGCCGCCTTCTTCGCCTCCGGTGTGGCGGCGCTGCTGTTCGAGACGCTGTGGTTCCATCAGGCGGCGCTCGCGTTCGGGAACAGTGTGTGGGCGTCGAGCGTGGTGCTCGCTGGATTCATGGGCGGACTCGGAGTGGGCAACGCGCTCGCCGCCCGCCACGGCCATCGCGCGCGGCGGCCGCTGTGGGCCTACAGCGTGCTCGAATGCACCGTCGGGATCAGCGGCGTCGCCATCGTCGCGCTCCTGCCCTCCCTCGGGCCGTGGCTGGCCCCGGCGGTCCGGCCCCTCGAAGGCGCGCCCTGGGCGCTGAACGTCTTCCGTCTGGCGGCGAGCTTCGGAATCCTGCTCGTGCCGACGACCGCCATGGGAGCGACGCTGCCGCTGCTCGTGAAGGCGGTCTCGGCCCGGGATGAGAATTTCGGTCGGGTGCTGGGGCGTCTGTACGGCTGGAACACCGCCGGCGCCGTGGTCGGGGCGGTGGTCGGCGACGCCGTCCTGATCGGCTGGCTCGGGATTCGAGGCAGTGCGATGGCAGCCGGGGGGGTCAGCGCCGCGGCGGCGGCAGCGGCGTTGGGGTTGGCGTGGCGCGGGGGCGGGCGCGACTCGCGTGCGGGCGCACCGCCGCCGGAGCCGCTCTGGGCAGGCCTGCCGGTCCGCGCCCGGCGGGTGCTCGGCGCGGCTTTCCTGGCAGGCGGCGTGTTGCTCGCTCTCGAGGTGATCTGGTTCCGCTTCCTGTTGCTCTTCGTCCATGGAAGCAGCCTCGCCTTCGCCCTGATGCTCGCGACGGTGCTGGCAGGCATCGCGGCCGGGGGCCTGCTGTCGTCGCTGTGGCTGGGACGGCGGCCCGATGCCAGTGGCGCCGCGGCAGCGATCGCGTGTCTCGGCGGCATTCTGTGTGTCGCCGGATATGCGGGCTTCCGCTTCCTGGTTCCGACGAGCGATGTCGCATATGTGAGCAGCTGGGGTGCGACCCTGGTCCGGTCCGCCCTCCTGATGTTTCCGGTGTCCGCTTGTTCGGGAGCGCTCTTTCCGTTGTTCGGGACCCGGCTGCGCGAGCTTCGCTGCATCGAGACCCGCGCCGCCGGGCTCGTCACCCTCGCGAACACGCTCGGCGCGGCGCTGGGTTCGCTGATCGGCGGCTTCGCGCTCCTGCCCCTCGTCGGCGTCGAGACATCGCTCTTCGTGTTGGCCTTCGGCTATGCCGCCGTGGCCGTGCTGGTGCTTCCGACGACCGCCGCGGTCAGCCGCGTCCCACGTCTCGCACCGCTGGCGGCCCTCGCGGTGGCGCTGTTGCTGTTCCCGTTCGGGGCGATGGACGAGCACTACCTCCGTCTTCCCATCGAGCGCTACGAACGCCCTGGCGAGACCCGGGTGGCCGGAATTCGCGAGGCCGTCACCGAGACGATCATCGTCCTCGAGTACGAGAAGTACGGAGAGCCCCAGGATTACCGGCTGATTACCAACGGTTACTCCATGTCCGGAATGAATCCCTTCGCCAAGCGTTACATGAAGCTCTACGTGTACTGGCCCGTCGCGCTGCGGCCCGATCCGAAGAGCGCGCTGTTGATCAGCTACGGCATCGGGACCACGGCCAAGGCGCTCACGGATACGGCGAGCTTCGAGACCATCGATGTGGTCGATATCTCCGAGGACATCCTCGAGATGAGCGACCTGGTCTTCGCGGACCCGGATTCGCACCCCCTGCGCGACCCGCGCGTCCGCATCCACATCGAGGATGGACGCCAGTTCCTCCAGACGACCGACCGACACTTCGACGTGATCACGAGCGAGCCGCCGCCGCCGAAGAAGGCAGGCATCGTGCACCTCTATACCCGCGAGTACTTCGAGCTCGTGCGGGAACGTCTGACGGAGGGGGGGGTCGCCACCTACTGGCTACCTGTTCACGGCCTCCAGGTGTCCGACACCAAGGCGATCATTCGCGGTTTCTGCGACGCCTTCGACGATTGCTCGCTCTGGAATGGCATGCGCTTCGACTGGATGCTCGTGGGGACGCGGAACCTCACCGGACGGATCGACGAGCAGGCCTTCTCCCGGCAGTGGCGCGACCCCGTGGTGCGCGAGGAGCTTCGCGCCACGGGCCTCGAGACGCCCGCACAGCTCGGCGCGCTGTTCATCGCGGACTGGGCCGCGCTCCGCATCCTGACCCGGGACACGCTGCCGCTGACCGATGATTGGCCGATGCGGCTCTCGCGCGAGCCGCCCGGCGCGAGCTCGATCGCCATCCACCGCATGTGGACGGATACGCGCCTCGCCCGCCAGCGCTTCGCCGGCAGCCGCTACATCGCGGGGCTCTGGCCGGCAGATCTCAAGCGCCGTACCTTCGAGGCCTTCGAGGCGCAGCGTGTCCTGAACGGGCAGCTGTTCCACTCGGCGGAGGCGGGAGAACGCGCCATCGCCGACCTGGCCTGGGTGCTGCGTGAGACCGAGCTCACGACCCTGCCGCTGTGGCTGCTCGGCAGCACCGTCGAAGAACAGCGGACCGTAGACCGGCTCTGGCGCGCAGACGGCGCCGCGTCGCAGCTCGACTACCGCCGGGCGCTCGGTGCCGTGGCCGCGCGCGAGTACGACCGGGCCGAGGATCTCTTCCGTCGAGCAGCCACCTACGTGGGACAGCCTCTCGTCGAGGAGACCGGGCTGCTGGAGTGCCTGCGGGCGTCGCCTGGAAGCGGACGGGCGCGCTGCGGCGGCATCGAAGCCAAGTCTCCCGCGGCAGCCGCTCAGCCCGGAGGCGGCCTCGCCGTCCCCGTCGGCAGGTAGCGCAGCAGGTAGCCGGTCGGCTGGCTCGATTTGCCGATTCGCAGCACCGCGGGGAAGCGGTCCGGGTGGGCTTCGATGACCGGGAAGAGGTAGCGCGCGGTGGTGTCGCTCAGGCCTGCGACGACCACGTAGTCCGTTCCGATCTCGTCGAGGAAGCGGAACATCCGAGCCTCGTCGGTCGTGAAGGGAAAGCCGTTTCCGCGGCGTCCGGCGAGTAGATAGAAGAGACGCGGCTTGCGGCTGACGACGATCGCGTCGTCTGGCGTGTTCTCGCGCACCCAGCGCGCGATCTCCGCGAAGGCCCGCCATCCCGGCGGCTGGCACGGCTGCGCTTGGCCCTGGCGCGCGAGTTCGGCGCAACGGCGGTTCTGTTCCACCGCCGCGAGGTCACCCGGCAGCGCCAACAGCGCGAGCGCACCGCCGAGGGCGGGCAGGGCCCACACGGGGGTCCGGCCGGGGATCCGGCCCACGAGCGAGTTCGCTCCCGTCACCGCGAGCAATACCACGATCGGGAGCAGGGGCAGCAGGTAACGCCGGGTCGCGAAGTCGTCGGGCCAGGCGCAGATCACGGCGGCGTAGCCCACGGCGTACCATTCGGTCGGTCGCATCCGCCGCACGCCCCGCAGCCAGCCGAGCGCGGCCAAGATCGCGACGACGACGGAGCCGCCCGTGGACCACCCGGGAGAGCGGTGCGCGGCGGCGGAGCCGAGCAGCGTGTCCGGCAGCACATCCGACAGATAGGCCCACGCGGTCGAGCCAGCGCGCCGGAACAGTTCGGTGACGTCGATGGATCCGAGCTCGGGGCGGTAGGTGTCCCGCAAGAACACGACCTCGGCATAGCGCCCGGCGCCCGGGGCGTCGCCCAGCCAGCCCCAGAGCCACCAGCCGCCGACGGCCACCGTTGCGACGGCGGTCACGACGGCGAGCCGCCGCCAGTCGCGGTGCCACGCGAGGGGAAGGGCGAGCGCGATCAGCACGGGCAGTCCCGCGAAGCGCGTGAGGAAGGCCAGGACGCCGGCGATCAGCGATGCGACGAACCAACGGTCGGTTCCCGTCGAACGCTCGGCGGCCGCGAGGGCGACCAGCACGCACAGCAGGAACAGGGCCTCGGAGAGCACCCAGTGCGAGTGGTCGAGCAGCACCGGGCTCACGGCCAGGGGCGCGGCGACAGCCAGGGCGCCGGTCCACCCGAGGCGCATGCGGGCCAGCAGGTAGAGCGAGACGACGGAGGCCGTCGTGAGGAACATCGAGACAATCTTGAAGGCGATCAGCGATCCGCCGAGCGCACCCACTGCCGCCAGCACGAGCGGGTAGAAGGGGGGATACTGCGCGTGGTTCGGGGCACTCGGGATGTGGATGTCGCGGTAGCCCTGACCCGTCCCGATGGACTCGGCGAGGATCATGTAGTGGGCGTTGTCGCCGCCGATCATGGGCTCGCGGTCGAACAGCAGGGCGGCGAATGCGACATGGAGCCCCACCAGTCCGCACAGCAGCAGCCGTTCCACGGACTCGCAGCGAGTACGTGCCCCCGGATTCGCGGCCATCGCGCGAGGATACCCCAGGGGTGTCGGTGTCCGGGCGGCGAATCCGGTACGCTGCAGGTTTCGCTGCCATGAAGAACCTGGTCGAGAGCTACACGCATCGCACCGGACAGCACTGCGCATCGACAGCGCTGCGCAATCTCCTGGCGCACCAGGGGACCGTGCTGTCGGAGGGCATGGTCTTCGGGCTCGCGAGCGGTCTCGGATTCTTCTACCTCCAGGGCGAGGGGATCAGCCCGACGCGCATGTTCCATGGGCGTACGATGACCCTCGAAAACGACCTGGGCCCCAACACCGGCATCCCGCTGACGGACCGCGTCGAGCCGGACGACGACCGCGCCCTCGCCGCTCTGCGCCAGAGCATCGACGGCGGTCTTCCGGTGATGATCTCGACCGACACCTTCTACCTCGAGTACCACGACACCACGAGCCACTTTCCCGGCCATCGCTGCGTCGTCGTGGGCTACGACGACGCCAGCGAGACCGTGCTCATCGCTGATCGGAAGTTCGGCGAGTACCAGCGCTGCTCCTACGGCGAGTTGCGACAGGCCCGCAATGCCCGGGACTACGCGATGTCGTGCGAGAACCGCTATGGAGACTTCGAAGGCGAGGCGAAGCTCGGGCGCCCGCTGGACGAGGCCATCGCCGTGGCGCTGGGGAAGAACGCCCGGGACATGCTCGAGCCGCGGAATGTCCAGATTCCCGCCGGGGTTCCGGCCCTGCGCCAGTTGGCGAGCGAGTTTCCGGACTGGTCACGCAGCGACGATTGGTCCTGGGCGGCGCGCTTCGGCTACCAGGTGGTCATCAAACGCGGCGCCGGCGGTAGCTTCTTCCGCTCGCTGTACGCGGAGTTCCTGCGCGAGTCCGGCGCCCGGATTCGGTTCCTGGGCGAGGCCCTTCCCGCCACACGCATGGACGTGATCGCGGCCCGATGGCGCGATCTCGCTGCGCTGTTGAAGGAGCAGAGCGAGCGCGACGACTGCGACCGGGATCTCTTCGTCCGGGCCGGCGGGATCGCCTCCGATCTCGCGGACGCCGAGGAGGCGTTCTTCAGCGATGCGCTGCGCGTCGCCGAGGCCCTCGGCTCCTAGCTCTGGAGGGTCACCTCCCGGGCCGCTCTGCTCTCTTGCCAGCCGGGGGTTCGGGCACGCCATTCCGTGCGGCCTGGCGCGCGAGGCGCAAGCGCTCGGCAGCTGCTTCGTGCAACCAGGCGGGAGTGAACGGCCCGTCGAGGCGCACGCGACGAATGGCGTCCAACCGTCTCGTCGGATCTCCCGCCTGCTGCCAGGCGTACTCGACGTTGGACCAGATCTGGTTCCAGCGGCGTGGCAGCGCGCGCAGCGCGGCGTCGGTCCAGGCTTCGACGGCCTCCGGCCGGTCCTCGAGCGCCGCGATCAGCATCAGCTCCCCGTAGGCGTCGAGAAGCAGCGGATCGCGCGCGAGGGCGTCGGTGTGCGCGGCCGCCGCCAGGCCGTTCTCTCCGTTCATTCGCGCCAGATAGCCCTGGAACAGCTTGACGTCGGCACTGTCCGGGAGCACCTCCGAGGGCCTCGGGGTGGCCCCGTCGAATCCGGGCGCGAGCAGCAGGGCAGCGCGCGGATCCGCGTGGACCATCCGCCAGGGGTGCGGGGCGCGCTGCAGCGCGCGGGCGAGGCGAGAGCCGACCGGGATGAGGACTGCGTCGATCCGGTAGCTGTCGAGCAGCGTTCGCCAGCCGTCACGAGCGCCTGCGAGCGCGAAGTAGTCGCGGGCTAGGTCGTCGCGGTACACCGTTCCCGCGCGGCCGTCGATGAAGATCGGAACCGACGGCGCGTGCAGCGCGAGAAAGCCGCCCCAGGCGTAGTCGTGGAACAGACGCCGGGGGGGGCGGGGGAGCGCTTCGAGGTAGGCGGCGGCGCCGGACGGCATCGACTCGGCGGAGGTCCAGCGCC
>JBHHVG010000179.1:0-6512 GCA_046754165.1 Myxococcota bacterium | reverse complement strand
GCCGCGGTCGACAGCGTCGACGTTGCCCGCGATGATGAGGCGCCGTTTCGCGCGAAGCGCGACTTCGATGGCGAGATGGGTCCCCTTCTCGGGCGAGATTCGGCTCAGGTACAGGAGGTAATCGTCGCGCGGCCCGGCATTGAAGGGGTGCTTCGCGACGTCGATCGCGTTGTAGATCACGCCGGCAAAGCGATCCTTCGGCGGAAGCAGCCTCTTCGCCGAATGGCTGATGGCGTTGTACCAACCGCGGTAGCGATCGAAGAGCAGCAGCCAGTCGTCTGCCAGGCCGCCGTGCAGTGTCGAGAGCATGGGCGTCGCGACCAGCCCCGCGGTCGCCAGGCCCTCGAATGTGGTGTGGTTGTGGATGATGTCGAACTCCTCCGCCCGCTCGAGGCACGCCGTGAGGGAGAGCATCCCCAGGATGGCCTTGTCGCGATCGGTGCCGCGCAGGAACCGATCGCAGCCCGAGACCAGCCGAGCGGCGGTCTCGGAATCGCCGCTCGCGAAGAGGGTCAGCTGGTGCCCGCGCCGAACGAGCTCTTCTGTCAGCAGGCTGACGACGAGCTCCGTCCCGCCATAGCCGACCGGCGGAACCCGGATCTCGAGGGGAGCGATCATCGCGATGCGCATCGGAATCCCTCCTCACAGACGACCGCTCCGTGGCGCGTGTGCCGGGGGGGTGCGCAAGCTCCGCGCCAGGATCGATCGGGGGAATTTCCCTACATTCTGCTCGCATCCATCGGCCGACAGGGAATGGCTTCCCGTTCCTGCGGCCTCTCGAGGGTGTTATCGGCGAACTCGATTTCGCCTTTAGTCTTTTGATGGTCCGGTCGGTTCTGCCGCTCCGAGAGGGGCGGTATCCGCCGCCGCGCCTCTTCCTTGCCCCGGCCACGATCGAACGAAATGGCCGGTGGGCGCGGGGGCGTCCCAACCGCTCGGGAGCCGCCCAACCCGCGGTCTCGATCGGACGGCACCACCGAAAGGCCCCGCGACCTCTGGTAGTGTTCGACCGGGAGGCCCCCATGACGACCGAGTCCGCAGCCACTTCAACGGGAGCCGGCGCACCCCCCCCGCGCTGGATCGTCAAGGCGATGACGCGCCTGCACGTGCTTCTGCATCGCCTGAGCGGTGGACGCCTGTTCAATCGCCTCGGAGGCGACGACGTCTGCTTCGTCACCATGAAGGGAGCCAAGAGCGGCCGCAGCCTGACGATCCCGCTGATGTACGTGCCCTACCGGGATGGCGTGCTCCTGGTCGCCTCCCTGGGTGGCGCCCCGAGGAACCCCGCCTGGTACCACAACCTCGTGAAGTACCCCGACATCGCTGTGAGTCACCGCGGCCATCGCATGCAGCTCCGCGCCCGCCTCGCCAGCCCCGGCGAAAAGCCCGATCTCTGGCCGATGTGCGACCCGCGCTACGCCCCCTACGCCGCGTACCGCAAGCGCACGACCCGAGAGATCCCCATCTTCGTCTGCGAACCGGCGCCCTGAAGAGCACCCGCCGCGAGTCTGATGCCCGCCAGTCGATTCCTCGGGCCCAGGGCGCGCCGGGCGTGGATCGCCTTTGCCGCCGTATGGCTCGTGTACCACGCCAACATGGAGCCGCTGGTGCAGATCGACTGCGTCGCGGCCCCCTACGTCGCCTGGTCCCTGGTGAAGCACGGCAGCGCCGACGTGGGACACTATCCTGAGCTCCGAAACCTCTTCGGAAACGTCGTCAAGCGCTCGAGCGACGGGCGCTGGATGTCGCAATACCCTCCGGGCAGCAGCCTGGTCGCCATCCCCTTCGTCCTTCCATTCGCGCTGATCCGTGATACGCCGCTCGATCCGGCGGGCATGCAACATCTGGGCAAGCTGGTGGCCGCTACGTGCAGCGCCGCCGCCGTGGCCCTGTTCTTCTCGATCTGCCTGGCGTGGGCACCCGGTTCCGCGATCCTCGCGACGCTGCTCTTCGCCCTGGGCAGCGAGCTCTGGACCATCGGCAGCCAGGGTCTGTGGCAGCACGGCCCGGCCACTCTCTGGCTGACGCTCGCTCTCCACGGGCTCATCGGCCGCGGCCCGAGCCCGGCGCCGGCACGCCACCGCGTCTTCCGCTGTGTATGGACCGGCGCGGCGCTCGGGCTCGCGGTCCTCACCCGGCCCACGACTGCAATCTTCGCAGCGGCGACGCTCATGGCCTTCGCGTGGCGCGGCGCGTGGCGCGACGCGTTGGCGACCACGCTGGGGCTGGCGCCGCCGCTGGTCTTCCTGCTGCTGTGGAACGAGATCCACTCGGAGTCGCCGCTCATGGGCGTCTATGGCTCGTTGATCCACCTGTGGACCATGCCGCTGCACGTCGGCCTGGCAGGTCTCCTCGTGGCGCCGTCGCGCGGCCTGCTCGTCTACACTCCGGCGCTGCTGCTCGTGCCCATGGGCATCGCCGCACTCTTGCGGGATCGTCGGACCGGATCGACACAAGTGCGCGTCGTCTGGATCGCCTGGCTGCTGGCTTCCGTCGCGACACTCGTGCTCTACGCCCGCTTTTCTGCCTGGTGGGGCGGCTGGTGCTTCGGCCCCCGCTACCTGATCGAGACCCTTCCCATTCTGTGTCTTTGCTTCGCGTTGGGCGTGGCGAACCTGCGCAGCCAGAAGCTGCGCGGCCTCGCGTGGGCCCTGGTGTCGCTCTCGATCGGAGTCCAGGTTCTGGGCGTCTTCGGTGACGACGGCGGTGCCTGGAACGCACGCCACCCGAACGGCCCCGTTTTCGACGTCCGGGATACGCAGATCGAGGCGCATCTGCGGCAGTTCCTGGGAGCGGAGGCGGCGGCGCACCGCTCCGCGGGCGCGATCTCGCACCGTGCGGAGCATCGACCGCGAGGCTTCCTATTCCGCGAGCAGCTCGGCGCGGCGGGCCAACAGATAGGTTCGAATCGCGTCTACGTCCGCGGGTTTCAGCCAACGGTCGAAGCGGGGCATCCCGTTCGCCTCGAAGGCACCGCCGAGAACGATCGCTTCGAGCGAGTCGTAGATCTCGGGCGCGGACATGCGTAGATCGGGCAGGACACCGCCGCCGACGGCGCCGGGCCCATGGCAGACGAGGCACCAACGATGGAAGGTATCGCTTCCCTGCTTGATGGCGGCGCCGTCGAAGTCGGCCGGCAGGGCCGCGATCTGGCGCTCCCGGGTTTCGTGAACGGGAAGCTTGGCCGTACCCCCGAGCGTGTAGACGAGGAGTCGGCCGGAATTGTCGTCGACCCCGGCTTCCGCGGCAGCCTCTCCCCCGGAGAGCGCGAAGGCGCCGCCCCAGCCCGCCATCACCGCGACATATTGGACGCCGTCGACGACAAAGGTCACGGGCGCCGCGACGATGCCCGTACCGGCGGGCTCTTCCCAGAGGAGCTTGCCGTCGCTCGCGCGATAGGCCGCGAAGGTTCCGTGTGCCGTGCCCTGGAAGACGAGGTCGCCAGCGGTCGAAAGTGTCCCACCATTCCAGGCCCCGGCGTATTGCGCGCGCCAGACCTCTCGTTGCTCGACCGGATCCCAGGCGAGCAGATGGCCCGAGACGAGATCGGCCGGTGAGATCGTCAGGACCGTCTTGTCGTAACCGATGTTCCAGGCACCCGGTTTGTACTCGTACTCGGCGTCGACGGTGAAGAAGAAGGGCGACTCCTGAGCCGGAATGTAGACCAGGCCCGTCTTCGGATTGAAGGACATCGAATGCCAGTTGTGGGCACCGTGGGGAGAGGGTTCGATCGTGACGACTTCGTTCGCATAGTCGAGATCGATCCTTTCACGCGGACGCCAGGTTTCCGGGTCGATGCCGTCGGTCCAGTTCACGGGAACGAAGGCTTTCGCAGAGATCGGCACGCCGGTGATTCGATCGATCACGTAGAAGAAGCCGTTCTTCGGCGCGTGAAGCAGCGTCTTTCGCATGCGGCCATCGATCTCGATGTCTGCGAGCACGATGTCCTGGGTCGACGTGTAGTCCCAACGGTCGCCGGGCGTCGTCTGGTAGTGCCAGGCGAGACGACCCGTGTCGGGATCGAGGGCGAGAATCGAACAGACGTAGAGATTGTCTCCGCCGCTCGGGCTTCGTTGATGCCGGCTCCAGGGAGATCCGTTGCCGGTTCCCACGTAGAGCAGGTCGAGATCGGGGTCGTAGGCGACGGAATTCCAGGCGGTTCCGCCACCGCCGACCTTCCAGTACTCGTCCTCCACGTGCCAGGTCTTCGCCGCCTCTGCGAGCTCGGGATGTTCGTAGGGAACCGCGGGATCACCGGGCACCGTGTAGAAGCGCCAGTCGAGTTTTCCGGTCTCGGCATCGTACGCCGACACATACCCGCGAACGCCGAATTCAGCGCCGCCATTGCCGATGATGATCCGGCCCTTGACCACCCGTGGTGCAGCCGTGATCGAATAGGGGCGGGATCGATCGACCGTGACGACCGACCAGACGACTTCGCCGGTACGGGCGTCGAGCGCCTGAAGCCGCCCGTCGAGCGTACCCACATAGACTCGCCCCCGGTAGACAGCGACCCCGCGATTCACGACATCGCAGCAGACGCGACCCGCCATCGTGCGGGGAACCGCGGGATCGTGTCGCCAGAGCTGCTCACCGGTTCGCGCGTCGATCGCAAAGACAACGCTCCAGGTTCCGGTCGTATAGATCACGCCGTCGATGACGATCGGCGTCGCCTCGAGGCCCCGCTTGGTGTTCGTGTCGAAGCTCCAGGCCAACCCGAGCTCGGCCACATTCGAGTCGTTGATTCCGTCGAGTCGACTGAAGCGCTGTTCGTCGTAGCTTCCACCGTAGGTGAGCCAGCTCTGGGGCTCGTGGGCGGCATTTCGAAGTCGGGCGTCATCGACCGCGTCGACGCCCTCCGGTGCGGTGGTCGGAATGGGCCGAGAGCCGCCGGTTCGAAGACCGCAGCCGGACAGAGCAGAGCTCGCGACCAATAGGACCACGACGAGGACCATGACGTTCCTGTGGGTTGTCATCGGGCTCCATGAAGACAATACTGCGTCCTTTCATCGGGCCGGGCGGAAGGAATCGGAGCGCGGAATGTTATCATGCGCGCGGAGGAACGAACGAGAATGCTGAGGCTTCGCTTCTGGCTGACGTGCGGAATGGCTGCTTGTGTCGGCTGTGCCGGGATCGCCGGCAGGGCGACCGATCCATCGGGCCGGGCACCGCTGACGGGCGAATCCAAGCCCGCGACCACCGCGACGCGCGTGGTCCACGACCGATTCGCCCGTGCCCTGCCCTTCGAGGATGAGCGCGATTTCGAACTCGCCACGCGCGGGCGGCTCGCGGAGGAGCCGTCGCTTCGGATCCCCTCAGACGATGGATCCGTCGCCTGGGACATGACGATCTACGGCTTCACGGAGGGAGACGCGCCCGAGACGGTCAACCCGAGCCTCTGGCGGCAGGCGAAGCTCAACAAGATCCACGGCTTGTTCGAAGTGAGCGACGGCATCTACCAGGTCCGTGGCTACGATCTCTCGAACATCAGCTTCGTACGCGGTGATACCGGCTGGATCGTGATCGACCCACTGATCACGATGGAAGCCGCCCGTGCAGCGCTCGCCCTCGTGAACGAGACCCTCGGTGAGCGTCCGGTGGTCGCCGTCATCTATTCCCACAGCCATGCCGACCATTTCGGCGGCGTGCGCGGCCTCGTCGACATCGAGGACGTCGCAGGGGGCCGTGTTCGGATCGTGGCCCCCGATGGCTTCATGCATCACGCCGTCAGCGAGAATGTTCTGGCAGGAAACGTGATGTCACGGCGGGCGTCGTACATGTTTGGCCGGCTCTTGCCGGCGGGCGTTCGCGGGCGGGTCGATGCGGGCCTCGGCAAGACGACGTCCACCGGTCGCGTGTCGATCATCTCCCCAACCGACGTGATCGTCGAGACTGGAACGACCCTTGTGATCGATGGAATCGAGATCGTCTTCCAGAACACACCCAACGCAGAAGCTCCCGCGGAGATGATGTTCTATTTCCCGCACCGCAAGGCGTTCTACGCGGCCGAGGAAGCGAACGCCGTGCTCCACAATCTCTACACGCTCCGAGGTGCGCAAGTGCGCAATGGGTCGGACTGGGCGCGCTGGCTGGACCAGGCGATCGATCTGTTCGGCGACGAGCTCGAGCTGGTCTTCGGGGGACATCATTGGCCGCGGTGGGGGCGGGACGAAAGCCTCGCGTACCTCGCCAGTCAGCGAGATCTCTACAAGTTCATTCACGATCAGACGCTCCATCTCGCGAATCGCGGCCTCACGCCCCTCGAGATCGCCGAGGAGATCGAGCTGCCCGATGCGCTCGCACGACAGTGGTTCAATCGCGACTACTACGGAACCGTGAACCACAACTCGAAAGCCACCTATCAGCTCTATCTCGGCTTCTTCGACGGCAATCCGGCCAACTTGAATCCGCACCCGCCGGTCGAAGCGGGCCGACGTTATGTCGAGCTTGCCGGCGGTGCCGATGCGCTGCTCGCACACGCTCGCGACGCCTACGACCGCGGCGACTACCGT
>JBHHVG010000178.1:0-6523 GCA_046754165.1 Myxococcota bacterium | reverse complement strand
GGTCTCACCGGCCGTGGACGATCACGTGGCGGGCGCCTTCGCCCGCCTCCAGGGCGTCCATGGCCTGCTGGACACGGGTCAGCGGAAGCTGCTCCGAGATGAGCGCATCGAGGCGCAGCTCGCCGCGCTGGGCGTACTCGAGCAGGCGCGGGATGTCCCGGTGGGGATCTGCATGGCCGTAGGTGCAGCCCGCGAGGCGGCGCTCGAGGAAGAGGCCGCCGGCCCGGATCGGGATCCTCTCGCTGGCTCTCGGCATGCCGACGATGACGGCCAGGCCGCCGGGGCGCAGGATCTCCCAGGCCGTTTCGATCGTCGCCGCCGTGCCGATCGCCTCGATGGCGACGTGGACGCCGAGGCCGGTGAGCTTGCGGATCGCTTTCCGCACGTCTTCGCGGCCGTCGACGGCGTGGGTGGCTCCCAGCTCCCGGGCCAGCTCGCGCTTCGAGGAGTCGATGTCGACCGCGATGATCGGCCCGGCGCCGGCGATGCGCGCCCCCTGGATCGCCGAGAGTCCTACGCCGCCGCAGCCGATCACCGCGACGCCGGCGCCCGCAGTGATCTCGGGCGTGTTGAGTGCTGCGCCGGCGCCGGTGAGCACGCCGCAGCCCAGCAGGCAGGCCTGTTCGAGGGGAATGGCGGGATCCACGCGAATGCACGAGCGCGCACACACCACTGCCTGCTCGGCAAAGGAGGCGACGCCGCACAGCTGGAAGACCGTCTCGTCACCGCGCCGCAAGCGCGTGCTGCCGTCGAGCATGGTCGAGCCCACCATCCCTGGCACCATCTGGAGGCAGCGGTTCGGATGTCCTTCCTTGCAGAAGAGACAGGCGCCGCAGGCGGGGGTCAGCGCCACCACCACGCGGTCGCCCAACGAGAGATCGCGGACCCCCTCGCCCAGCTCCGTCACGATCCCGGCTGCCTCGTGTCCCAGCACCACGGGGACGGGGGATTTCAGCGTGCCGCTGGCGACCGAGAGGTCACTGCGGCAGATGCCGCTCGCGGCCACCTCGATCCGCACTTCGCCCGCGCGCGGCGGGTCGATCTCGAGATCCGCGATCTCGAGCGGCTTTCCGATCTCGCGAAGGACTGCGGCTCTCATCCGGGAGCCCTCTCCTCTGGAGGCGTCGCCTCGACCCCGTCGGTGACCCGTCGCCGCGGCGGAAACAGCAGCAGGGCTCCCGTCTCGTCGAGTGCCGACCCGGCCCGCTCCAACCGCTCGCTCGTCTTCATCCGCTCGCCCATGGCCTCCGCCTATCGGCCGATCCTCGCGACAAGGGGCCTGCGCCACTCATCGCCGAGGGTCGGGATCTCGAGGGCGAGCTTCATCCGGTCGAGGTCGGTGCCACCGCCATGGCTGAGCTCCCAGAGCTCGTAGACGGTGATGCCGGTCGCGCCGCGCTCGACCCGTTTCACGTCGTCCCCCGTCCCGAGCTCACCCGGTTTCACGATCCGGAAGTAGAACCCCGGGCGTCCACTGCGCTGGAACGTCTTCACGAACCCCGGATCCCCCATCCGGATGCCGAGCTTGAAACACGGCGAGCGCGGCTGGCTGATCTGCAAAACCGCCGTTCCGATCGAGAACACATCGCCGACACCGACCTCCCGTTCGAGAAGCCCGCGCGTCGTCAGGTTCTCTCCGAACTGTCCGTGCTCGAGGTCGGTTCTTCCGAGCTCGTCGGTCCAGATGGGGTAGTGCTCGATCGGATAGCCGTAGACCGCCTTGTTCTCGCCGCCATGGACCGAGAGGTCCGCCTGTCGATCCCCTTCCAGGTTGTGGAGATCGACGCGGAGGCGCCGATCGGTCGGAGTCTTGAAGATCGCGCTGAGGACCGGGCCGCGTGGGGTATCGATTTCGCAGGGGACGCCCACGTTCACCGAAACGACGTATGCCATTCTCGGACTCCCTCTGTCAAGACGGCGGGCCGGACGCCACCGGCGGCGACCCAAGACCGAGCCCGACGGGCGATGGTAACCTCGGACAGCGTGTTCGCGCCGGCGGACGGGCATGTCGGTGAGGAGGGGGGGGAGACATGGCTTCCGACCGTGCGACGGTTCGCGAGGGCATCGAGCGGGTTCTCGCGACGGCCCTGCTGTCGCTGCCGGGGTCGCTTCAACGGCTGCTGTGTGGCGGTCGTCCGACGACGATCGACGGCCAGGAGCTCGAGCCGGACGTTCAGCTCATGCTCGCGCTGATGCGCCTGTCCGGGCAGGTCTCCTTCGAGACGCTCCCGCCGGCAGAGGCCCGCGCAGAGCTCGCGCGCGCGGCACGGCTTACCCAGTGGCGGCCCATTCCGATGGAAGAGGTGGTGGACCGGCGCATTCCAGGACCGGCCGGCGAGATCCCCGTGCGCCTCTACCGACCCCTGGGTGCGGAGCCGCCCACTCCGCTGATCGTCTACTACCACGGGGGGGGCTGGGTCGTCTGCGACCTCGATACCCACGATGGCGTGTGCCGCTTCCTGGCCGAAGAGACCGGCTCGGCCGTTCTGTCGATCGACTACCGCCTGGCACCCGAGCACCCATTCCCCGCGGCCGTCGACGACGCCCTCGCCGCCTTCCGCTGGGCTGCGGCTCATGGGGCGGAGCTGGGCATCGAGCCGGAACGGATCGCCGTGGCCGGCGACAGCGCCGGCGGCAACCTGTCCGCGGTGGTCTCGCTGCTGGCCGTCGAGCAGGGCGGCCCGCGCCCCGCCTTCCAGCTGCTCTTCTATCCGGTGACCGACCTCTCCAGCAAGCACGGCTCCTACCGGCTGTTCTCGGACGGCTTCTTTCTCACCGAGCGGCAGATGGACTGGTACCGGGACAACTACCTGCCCGAGCCGGGAGCAGCCTCGGACCCACGGGTCTCGCCGCTGCTCGCCGACGATCTGGCCGGCCTGCCGCCCGCCCACGTCGTCACCGCCGGCTTCGACCCGCTGCGCGACGAGGGCGAGGCATACGCCCGGCGACTCGAGCAGGCCGGCGTGAAGGTGTCTCTCCGCCACCCGGGGCTGGTCCACGGCTTCACCAACGCCACCGAGCTGAGCCGGTCGGCGCGCTCCGCCGTGCAGGAGGCTGCGGCGCTGCTGGCGCGGGCCCTCGGATCCGGGGAGTAGCGCCTTCCCCCTCGAAGCGACGCGCGGAGCGATCGTCCACCTGTTCCCCCCGGCCTCCCAGCCCCCCCTCAGCGCGGGAAGGCGTGGGTGGAGTAGTCGTGGGCCAGCAGCCCCGCGATCCGCAGCGCGACCTCCCCGTAGCACTTGGAGTGGTCGAAGCTGCAGTCGTCGGACAGGTGGTGGCTGCGGATGAGGTGGCGGGCCCGGTGCTGGGTGTACTTCACGATCTCGCTCCAGGTCCGGTGCTCCTCCTCTCGGGCCAGGTCCATGATCCAGCGCGCGAGGAACTCCCAGCCGTCGGGCTCGATCGCGGACTTCACCACGCCACCGGCCAGGTGGTCCTCGTCTCCCCGATGGGGAGCGGGCTCGTGGTGGCGCAGGTCCCAGGCGAGCTGCTGGCAGATCTCCTGGGCGACGTAGGCCTCGCTCGCGTGCGCCCCCGGGCTCTCCTGCCACTCGCGCTGGTGCTTGGCGAGGGCGCGCTTGGCCGCGAGCCAGGCGTCCTCGCGCGCGTGGCGCCGCACCGAGCGCTCGCAGCGGGAGACGAGCTCTCGCACGTCTCCGTGTACCGAGCCCGGATGCCTCTCGATCCAACGCTCGACGGTCTCACGCTCCATGGCGATTCCTCCCTCGTCCGTTGCGACGGCGCGCTGGAGGCGATGGCTTGTGGGCGGAGAGTGCAGGTGAGCAGGTGAGGCGAAGGCAGCGTCACGCAGACACGCCCCAGGACCGCCGAGGAACTCGACCCGAGGGTACCACGGGGGCGCCCGCGGGCTCAATGGCAGGCCGGTTGGCCCGAGGTCGACGGCATCGAGCCCCGGTCAGGCCGGCTTCTTGTCGCGCGGCGGTCGCAGGGTGACGGTGCCCTGGGCGGCGGCACACGCGCGCCCATCGTTGCTCACGTCGATGCGCACGACGGCGGTCGACTTCGTCATGGAGACGATCTCCGCCACCGCCTCGAGCTTGCCCCCGCTCACCGGCGCAAACAGGTTGATCTTGAACTCGGTGGTCGCCGCCCAGCTTCCCTTCGGCATGTGGGGGTAGCAGACACAGCCCAATACGTGATCGCAAACCGCCGAGATGACGCCGCCGTGCATGTTCCCGAAGGGCGTCAAGAGCCGATCGTGCACCACCATCTCCGCCGTGAGGCGGCCGGGCTCGAAGCCCGTGAGGCGCACGCCCAGAAACTCGGGCAGGCCCGTGAGCTCGTCGTTCATGCCCAGGATGGTCGCAGCGATCTTCTCGTCGTAGCGCTCGGCGACGCGGGGATCCGTCATGCGGGGAGCCTAATGCGCAGGGCCGATGGCGTCACGGCCCCCATCTTCACCCCGCGGTGACCACCCCCAGATCCCCGATCATGCACTTCACCGATCCGCCGCCTTTCTTGAGGAACTCGGAGACGTCGACGGGGATCGGGGTGACGCCGCGCTCGCGGACCTGGTCGCGCAGGTGTTGGGAGCTGCTGTCGGGCATCACGAGGTAGGACTCGCCCTCCAGGGTGAGCGCGAAGGAGTTGGCGGCGTAGTGCAGGGCGTCCTCGCGGGCGAGGGGCAGGAGGACGTCGCCGAACAGCTCGACGAGGCGCGGCCAGTCGTCGGGGGCGATCGCGTCGCGGTACACCAGCAGGTGCTGGCGGTGCGCTCCGAAGGCACACAGCGCCGTGTCGCCGTGGTAGTGCGTCTCCAGCACCAGCTCGAAGCGGTGCACCGGCCGGGGCGCCACGATCTCGGCCAGCCGGGGCTCGAGGCGCGCGTCGCTGCGGAAGCCGTAGACCCGTCGCCACGGCGGTACCCGCCAGGCCGGCACGAAGCGCTGGCGCTCGAGGGCGCCGCACGTGAACAGGTAGACGTCGCCCGCCGGGAAGAAGTCGGCCTCGCCCTCGAAGCGGTAGCGCGGGTCGAACTCCGCCAGCGGGAACCCACTGGCTGCGAGCAGCCGCCGGTACAGGCTCTTCTCGCCGGCGCGGCTCGGCAGCAGGTTCGAGAGATAGAAGGTCTTCTCGGCCTGCGGGCGGTCCGCGTCCGGGTCGGTCTGGAAGCCCGCGTTGGCCGGGTAGACGCTGCCGGGCCAGTCGGCGCAGGGGGGCACCACGAGCACGCGCACGCCGAGATCCTCGAGGGTCGCCTTCAGGCCGTGCCACTGGGCCACGGCGCGCTCGCGGTCGACGTGGCGGCGCGTGCCCCAGCGCGTGCGCGTGTGGGGGTTGGCACCGCCCTTGACGCTGAAGTGCGCGGGATGGCCCATCAACACCGTGCGCCGGCTCGCGTTGCCCACTAGGGCCTCGGCATGCCGGGGGGAAGGGTGTCCGGGTCGAAGCCAGCCTCGCTCTCGAGGTGCGCCTGGGGGAAGGTGCAGTAGACGGTGGCGGTGATGCCGGCGGGCCGGTCGTTGCCGCTGCGACCCGAGCCGCCGAAGGGGAGCTTTCCACTGGCCCCGACGGTGCCCTTGTTCCAGTTGAGATGGCCGGTGCGGACCCGGCCGATGCAGTGCTCGTAGCGCTCGCGCGCGCGCGTGAACACCGACGCGGCCAGCCCGTAGTCCGAGTCGTTGACGGCGGCGATGGCCTCGTCGAGGTCGTCGATCGGGTAGAGGGAGGCCTCCGGACCGAAGATCTCGTCGCGCTGGTACGGATGCGATTGCCGGGTGTCGGGAAAGCGCACGAGGCCCGGCCCCACATAGGGTGGGGGCCGCCGGGGATCGACCTGTAGCACGCGCTCGCCGCCGGCATCGCACGCCCGGGCTCGGGCGGCCTCGATGCGGTCCCAGGCGGTCCGCGAGGCGAGGGGGCCCATGAACACGCCGTCTTCGAGGGGCGGCCCGATTCGCAGCTTCGACAGCAGGGCGGTGAGCTTCTCCTGGAAGGCGTCGAGGACCCCGCGCTCCGCGAACACGCGCCCGGCGCAGGTGCAGCGTTGGCCGGTCGTGACGGCGATGGACAGAGCGGTCTCCGCCGCCGCGAGGTCGAGGTCTGCGTCGTCCAGGACGACGACGGCGTTGTTGCCGCCCATCTCGAGGGCCAGCAGCTTGTGCGGCTGGTCGAGGGTCGCCTCCGCGAGCGCGCGGCCGGCCGCGTAGGAGCCGGTGAAGAGCACCGCGTCGACGTCGCCGTGGACGGCGAGCGCGCGGCCGGTCTCGGCGGCGCCGTGGACGACCTGGAGCACGCCGCCCGGAAGTCCCGCCTCGCGCCAGCGCCCGGCCATCCACTCGCCCACCGCCGGGCCGAGCTCGCTGGGCTTGAAGACGACGGTGTTGCCCGTCGCGAGGGCGGGCACGATGTGGCCGTTCGGGAGGTGGGCCGGGAAGTTGAAGGGGCCGAGCACGGCGAGACAAGAAAACCCGCCGGACCGGTCCCCGCCAGACGGCGGCGAGGCGTCAGCCCGGCAAGCCGAGCTCCGGGAAGGTCGGCCCCAGCTCGGGGAGCAGGGCTC
>JBHHVG010000177.1:0-6541 GCA_046754165.1 Myxococcota bacterium | reverse complement strand
GGCCCCCTGGCTTCGTCGGAGCTCTATCCCGAGGACATCGTCTCAGCCGGCCTGATCAGCGTTCCCATCTACCACCTGTGGAACAGCGGAGATCCGGCGTGCTGCGGCTCGGCGATCCAGAACTACACGGACCCTCTGGGCAATCCGTACAGCGAGCCGGGTTGCGCGCACGAGCACGGCGCCTACCGGGACGCCATCGGGGCGAACCCCCCGGGTGGACCAGGGCGCTCGGTCAGCGTGGAGGTCTGCGTGAACGACCTGGGGAATACCACGCCCGGGGCCTGCAACCTTCACTCGCCCTCCAAGTACCCGTATACCCGGGCCGATCCGCCGGGCGATCAACTCAGCGGCGACAGCGACTACAACCAGGCCATCATGGATTGGGTGAACCTGCGCCTGGCCGAGCCGGCGCCGAGCCCGGGTCCGGCGGTGCCGACGCTCTCCACCTGGGGGCTTCTCCTGCTGGCGGTGCTGTTGCCCGGCCTGACGTTCGTCTCGTTCCGGCGCGGGGCATAGGCGCTCGCGACGCGGCGCCTTCAACGGACCTCGAATTGCTCGAGCTTGGCGCGGAGCTCCGGCCACTCGCCGCCGAGCATGCGTTCCGCCATCGGGTAGAGCACGCCTTCTTCCTTCACGTTGTGCTGCTGGATCAGGATATGGAGGGTGTCGCCTTGGTCGAGCAGCTCCTGGCTGTCGCCACGCTCGATGGCGGCAGCCATCTGGTCGAGGACGCCGCGCATCTGCTCGTGCTCCATGCGCATCACGTGGGTGGGGCCGGCGTCGACCATGCCGGTGGCGGCCTCCACCGCCGGGAAGAGCAGCTCCTCCTCCATGGCGAGGTGGCGGCGGAAGTCCCGTTCGAAGCGCTGCCAGCCGCTCCGGACGGCGGCGTCGTCTCCCGCCTCGGCGGCCACCTCCACGTCTGCCCAGCCAGCGTCGCAGTTCCGGTGGCCCTGGGAGAAGAAATCCACCAGGCCGGCGTCCCCGCCCCCATTGATCGTCATGCGGTCGTCTCCTCGTCTCCGTCGGGCAGCTGAAGTTATCACGTGATAACACTTGGCGGACATGTCCCGACGCCTTTCGAATGAGGCGGGACGCGACCAGATCGTGTCCGCTACCCTGGCGCTGCTGGCGGATTCGCCAGTCGACCGCATCACCGCCCGCCAGGTGGCGCACGAGCTCGGCATCAGCCGGCTGGCGCTCCTCTGGCACTTCCGCTCCCGAAGCGAAATACTCTTCGCCGTCGTGTCGCACACGCGCGACGAGCTGGCGCGGCTGGCGGCAGCCGCCCTCGGGCGCAAACAGCGGGCGCCCCTCGAATCGCTCGCAGCGCTGATGCGAGCGCTCGTGGGCACCTTCGAACGCGAACCCGGCATGTCCCGGCTGCTGTTCCACGACGTGGGCTCAGGCGTGGAAGCACCCTACCACGAGCCCCTCGCCCAGCTCGTGGCGATGCAGCGGTCGATCACTGCGGAGCTGGTTCGCGAGGCCCAGCGATCGGGCGAGGTGAGTGGCGGCGTAGACCCGGAACGCGCCGCCGCGCTGCTGGTCGCCTCGTTCCAGGGCCTTCTGCTCCAGTGGCAGCGTTCCGGCCGGCGGGATCCCCTCGAATGCGAGGCGGAGGCGATGCTGGCGGCCTTCTCGGCGGCGCTCGCGGCCGGGCAGCCAGCGCGAAGCGGAGACACCGCAGCAGCGGACGTCGAGGCGACGCCGGACGCGGCGGGGCCGGGCATCACAGCGTTGGATGTTCGGCCGATCCTCGAAGCGGGTGGCGATCCGCTCGGGGAGATCCTCGCGCAGCTTCGGCGAATTCCCCGGGACGGCGTGCTGAAGCTCATCGCACCCTTTCGCCCGACGCCACTCCTGAGCTTGCTCGCCGCGCGCGGCTACCGCGCCGTGCCCCGCGAGTTCGCGTCCGACTGCTGGGGAGTCGAGGTGCTGGCAAAGTCCGCTCCGGCGATCGAAGACCTGCGCGAGCTCGAGGCGCCGGAGCCGCTCGAGCGCGTCCTCGAGGCCAGCGCGAAGCTCGCCCCCGGTGAGGCCTGTGCCGCGCGCACGCCGCGCCACCCCCGGCTGCTGCTGCCGCGGCTCGCTGAGCGCGGCCTCGACTGCGAGGTCTACGAAGAGCCCGATGGCACGGCGTTGGTCTGGGTGCGGAGACCGAAGTGAGCGAAATGCTGCGCGCCGGCGGGCTGCATCTCGACCAGGCACCGCCCCTCGCCATCCCCATGACCTTCTTCGCGAGCGCACCCTTCGCCGTGTTCGCGGCAGGTGCACTGCTGGCGGGGAACGGGTCGACCGGCCTCACCTCGCACTGGCTGCCCCAGACCCTCGCCCTCACGCACCTGGGCACTCTGGGCTTCCTGGCGATGGTGATGATGGGAGCCCTCTACCAGATCATCCCGGTCGTCGCCGGAGCCCCGGTGCGCGGCGCGCGCATCGCCCATGTCGTCCACGCGCTGCTCGTGCTCGGGCTGGCGGGCCTCGTGACCGGCCTGCTGACAGCGGCGAGCCGCGTCACCTTCGCATCGTTGGCCGTGCTCGCGCTGGCGCTGCTGCTGTTCCTGCCGCCGGTGGCCGTCGCCCTGGCGCGGGCGCCCGCCCGCAACGAGAGCGTCGCGGGCATGCGCCTGGCGGTCGCGAACCTCTTCGTCGTCGGCTTCCTCGGCCTGTGGATGGCCCACGGCCACATCGGCATGAAGTTCCCCGGACCGCGCAGCCTGTGGATCCAGGTGCACCTCGGCGTGGGCTTCCTCGGCTGGGTCGGCTGTCTGATCAGCGCCGTGTCGTGGCAGGTGCTGCCGATGTTCTACATGGCCTCGTCACAGCACCGCGCGCCCAAGCGCGCGACCGTGGCCCTGGTCGCTCTGGGTGTGCTGCTCCCGGTGGCGGTCTTGATCTCGGAGCTGGGCGGCTGGATCCCAGAAGGATGGCCGGCGTCCGCCGACCTCGCCGCCGTGGGCGTGCTGCCGGCGGGAATCGCGGTCTGGGTCCTCCAGCCAGCGCTGTCGCTGCGCGGGCTGTCGCTGCGCCGCCGGCGCCGGATCGACCACAGCCGGCTCTTCTGGCGCGCGGGTCTGTGCGTGGCCTTCCCCACCGCCGCGGCCGCGCCGGCGGCGTACCTGCTGCCGGACCCGCGCTGGGGCCTGCTGCTCGGCTGGCTGGCGATCTGGGGCTGGGCCGGAATGATCGTTCACGGCATGCTGACCCGAATCGTTCCCTTCCTGGTCTGGTTCCATCGCTTCTCGCCCCGGATCGGCCACGCGCGCGTGCCGTCGCTGCGCAGCCTGCTGCCCGACCGCCGGACACGCCTGGGCTTCTTCCTGCACATGGCCTCGCTGGTGGCAGGCGTCGTCGCGATCGCCAGCGGAGCCGATTGGCTGGCACGCGGAACGGGGCTGCTGCTGATGGCCACGGCCGCGCAGCTCGGCCACTCGCTCTTCCACGTGCTGCGCCAACGGCCCGACGAGACCGAATCAGGCCGATAGGACCGCGGCCATCCCCGGCCGCTCCGCCGAATCACCTACCGCCTGTATCACGGCAGCGGCCCTGCGCACCGGCCCCTCGAGGCCAGTTGAATGTAGGGATGCAGCAACGTTATACCACCGGGATTCGGCCGATTCAACGCTTCTGGACGTGTGCACCCGCGTTGAAACTCCTACCCTCCCGTCGCATTCACCACTCGCTGGAGTTGCCTAGATGAGACTCGGAGGTCTTGCGCCGATCGACGGCTGGGAAAGGCACGGACGATCCGTTTGGTTCATGTCTCTCGTGATGATCGCCGCGCTCGGCGTGGCAGGTCTGTCCGCCGCAGGAGAGAGCGAAGAAGACGAACAGAAGAAGTATGCCAAGCCCGGCAGCTTCCGGACGGGGGTCCTCAACGAGCTCCGATCTGTCGAGATCGTCGTCGATGGAGAATCGAAGGCCGTGCTCAAGGCAAACGACCTCGACAAGCTACGCCACGTCACGATCTTCAGCCCGAGAGGGCCTCGGAAATCCTGGCGAGTTGTCGACGCGCTCTCGAGTGTCGGCGTGGAGACTGGCCAGCGGATCCACTTCGTTTCGGAAGATGGGAAGCGTCTCGAGCTCGAATGGGCCGACTTCGTAGACCAACAAGAACGAGTGGTGTTGGTCTACAACTTCAAGGGTCACCTGGTTCTCGATACCGACTCTGGCCATGAACTCACCAAACAGACCGACGGCATGGACGAGGAGGCGGTTCGTGCCCTGATGCACGAAGCCCGCCACAAGAGCCTCATCTTCCTGCGCAACGTCGAACGCATCGAAGTGACGAGCAGCTGAGAGCGGAACCTTGAGCCCCGACGGCAATACGGGGCTGGATCCCCGCCTACGAGTCGGATTCCTCCTGGCGACCGGCGTCGGGATCTTCTTCCTGCCTCGCTGGTGGCAGGTTGCGATCGCGGCGGTTTGCATGTGCGGGTTGTGGCTCGGCGTCGGGCTACCGCCGAAGAAGCTGATCCGACAGATTCGCAAGCTGTGGGCGTTTGCGCTGCTGATCTTCCTGTCCTACGCGCTGATGTCGACCGATCCCACGACGGATCGGTGGTCTCCGCTCACTCTCCCCTTCGGCGCCACCATCGACATCAACCTGGGCGGAATCGGGGAAGCGCTCTCGATGATCCTCCGGATCGTCACGCTGATCGTCGCGTCCCAGATCGTTCGCGCCGGCGACCCGCGGGCGATCGCCTCCGGGCTCGCGAAGCTCGGCGTTCCGAAGATGACCGCCGTCTCGATCGACACCGTGCTCGCCCTCTTCGGCAACGAAGGCGGAGGTGGCGGTCGGGGACGAGGAGGAGGCCGGGGTGGGGGAAGAGGCGGCGCCTCACCGGCGGAGACCTCCCCCAAAGAGGGCTTCTTGGCCTCGCTCCGCAAGATGGCCAAAGGCGACGTCGGGCCGATCGCCGAGCAACTGGAAAAGCAGATCGAACGCGCGGAGCGCTTTTCGGCCGAGGGATCGAACCGGGATGTGGCGGTGATCGCCGGCCATGCCCTCGCGATGCTCGGCATACGCGCGCTGAAGATCCTGCCGAGTGTGCCCTTCGCACCCGGGCACAAGCTCGTGTTGCTGACGCCGCTCTACGTCACCGTCGGGATCGGAACGAAGAGCCGTCTCGGCTCGACGATCGCGGGGAGCACGATGGGCACCGTCTCGTTCTTGATGGGTGACGGGAAATACGGAATTTTCGAAGTCCTCAAACACATGGCGCCCGGTGTGATCTGCGATCTGTTCTTGCCGATCTTGACCGCAGGAGGACGGCGGCCCGGGGCGCTCGGATGGTCGATCTTCGGAGGCGTGATCGCCACCGGCCGCTTTGCAACGATCCTCGCGATCGTCTTCTTGGTCCAGGCCCCGGCAGTGGCCTACGCGATCTTGCTGCCCGGGATGACCATCCATCTGACTTTCGGCGTGCTCTCGGGGTACATCACCCATCACCTGGTTCGTGCGATCGAACGCGTTGAAGAAGCGAAGCTCGAAGCCAAGAATACAGACGCGCTGATTCAATCTCCCAACGAGAAGGAACTCATATGAGCAAGTTCGTGACCGGAGACGGACGAACGCATATCTCATCGACATTGATGCGGGAGTCGCTGCAGAATCGAGAGGTCATCGCACTTACCGACTCGGAAAAGGAGCTCCGCATCCTGCCCGGCGTGACGCTCGTGAGCGTGGGTGGACAGTCGATCTTCGATCGCGGAAGAGCCGGGCTACTCCCCGTGGTCGAACAGATCGCCGAGGCGACGAAGACGCACAAGATGGTGATCGGCGTCGGTGGCGGAACGCGCGTTCGGCACTCGATGTCGATCGCGGCGGACCTCGGTCTCCCGCTCGGTGGCATCGCGCAGCTCGTCGGTGCGATGGAGGAGTGCAACGCGGTGTTCTTGAATGCGCTATTGGCCAAGCATGGTTCGATCGTGATGGCGCGAGATCACTTCTGGGAGCTGCCGCTATATCTCGAGAGCGGGATGACGCCGATCGTGATCAGCATTCCGCCGTATCACTTTTGGGAGCCACCCACCGATGGATGCCCGGTGCCCGTACACGGTTCGGACTTCGGCCTGTTCATGCACGCCGAGGTTCTCGGGATGCATCGAATCATCTTCGTGAAGGACCAGGATGGTCTGTTCGACAGAGACCCGGAACGACACGACGACGCGAAGTTGATCGAACACACCACTCTCGGCGAGCTGTTGGAGAACATGCCCGAGGAGTTGATCATCGATCGCGCGCTGTTCGAGGCCTGGCGGACCGCCCGCCACATCGACCGAATCCACATCATCAACGGGCTCAGCCCTGGAGCGCTGGAGAGGGCTCTAGACAACGAGAACGTCGGAACCGTGATCGACCGGGAGGCCGTCTGATGTCCGAGCGAAGAGTCATCGACAGCTCGCTGGCCCGCGCGTCGCTCACCACGGGCACGAGCGATGTTCGCTACGAGCCGAAGGCGATGATGCCGAGCGTCAAGGTCTTGAAGATCGGCGGCCAGTCGGTCATGGACCGGGGACGGGAAGCGGTGTTTCC
>JBHHVG010000176.1:0-6549 GCA_046754165.1 Myxococcota bacterium | reverse complement strand
CCGGTCACCGCGCGCCTCCGCTCATCGCCAGCGCACCGACTCGACGACGGCCTTCGTCACGAAGAGGAAGCTCCCGATCATCACACCGAAGTAGGCCAGGTCTGCGGTGTCGACGAGCCCCTTGACCAGGTTCTCGAAGTGCGAGCCGGTCGACACCCAACGCAGCGCGTCCGCCACACCGGGCGCGCCGCCGGCGACGCCGAGATCGGCGATGGCGGGCACGAGCAGGATGCACAGCAGGATCACGAAGGTGATCAGGAAGGCGAGGACCTGGCTGCGCGTGAGCGATGACGCGAAGCAGCCGATGGCCGCGTAGGTCCACCCGACCAGCAGAATTCCCAGCAGGCCGGCCACCGTCTTGCCGATCTCCGGATCACCGTACAGGAAGAGGATGGCCGGAAACAGGCCGATGACCGCCACCAACAACGTCACGAAGGCCGCCGCAGCCACGAACTTTCCGATCACGATGTCCCAGATGGTGAGCGGACTGGTGAACAGCAACTCTTGCGTGCCGTTCGTCTTCTCGGCGGTGAAGAGCGACATCGTCACGCCGGGAATGAGGAAGAGCAGCACCATCGACATGGAGCCGAAAAAGCCGTTGACCAGGTGGTCGCTCAGGTTGATCTCCTGGAGTTGCTGAACCGCCTGCATCTGCTGGAGGCGAAAGATCCACTCGCTGAACTCGGCGACGTAGAGCAGGAAGAACACCCCACCGAGCACGGAGAAGAGGCTCAGCACTCCGTACGCGACCGGAGAGACGAACAGTCCCCGGAGCTCGCGGCCCGCCACCGTGGTGACGTGTCTCACGGGCGAGCCTCCTGTGCCGCGACATCCGTCGAATCGCGGGCCGTCTCCCGGGCGAAGATCTCCTCCAGGGAGCGACCGCCGCTGGTGAGCTCGTCGAGCGGCGCGTCGATGACCTTGCGACCGCCGCTGATCAGGATCACCCGTCGGCAGATGGCTTCGACCTCGGTGAGGATGTGGGTGGACAGCACGACGGTCTGCTGCTCTTCTCCCTTCGACGGCGCCGCGAGCTCCGCGATGAGCGCGCGAATCTCGCGGACCTGCATGGGATCGAGGCCGACGGTCGGCTCGTCGAGGATGAGCACCGGCGGCTCGTGGACGATGGCCTGGGCGAGACCGACGCGCTGGCGGACGCCCTTCGCGTGGGTGCCCAGCCCGCGGCGCCGCCCCGCCTCGCCCCCGCCGCGCGCGCGGGCTCGGTCGACCGCCTCGCGGCGGAGCCCGCGCGGAACGTCCTTGATGCGCGCAACGTAGTCGAGGTACGAGGAGACGGTCATCTCCGGATACAGGGGCGGGTTCTCCGGGAGGTACCCGACGGACCTCCGCGCCGCGATCGGCTCCTCGAAGATGTCGTGGCCCGCGATGACCGCAGTGCCTTCGGTGGGCGGCAGGAAGCCCGTCAGCATGCGCATGGTGGTCGTCTTGCCAGCGCCGTTCGGCCCCAGGAAACCGATCACCTCGCCCTTTTCTACGCTGAACGAGACGTCGTCGACAGCGGCGATGTCGCCGTAGCGCTTCGAGAGCTCCCGCGCCTCGATCATCGACACCGCGTCACTCCCGGTGACCGTCGGCAGCCAGCCCGCGGTAGAAGATCTCCACCACGGTGCGGCCCACCTTCGCGGTATAGTCGTCTTCGGACTCGCGGTCGTCGATCTCGATGACGTCGAGCACCAGCGCCGTGATCACGATCTCCAATCCGCCGACCACGATGTAGCAGGCGATGTCGGGATCGATGTCCCCGCGCACATCGCCCTTGGCCTGCCCGTCCCGGAGCACGCGGGCGACGGCCTGGAAGAGCTTCCCGACTGCTCGGATCTGGCCCGGCTCGGCGAAGCGCGCCGACCGTTGGATCTCGAGGACGAAGACCTTCACCCATTCCGGGTGCACGCGGTAGGCGCCGAGGATGGCGGCGGCGATTCCAGCGAGCTTGTCCTCAGTCGATACGGGCGAATCGGCGATGCCCTCCACGGCGTCGAGGAAACCGCTCCAGCGTTCCTCGAAGATCGAGTTGAGGATCTCTTCCTTGTTCTTGAAATAGTGATACACGAGGCCGTAGGCGATTCCTGCCTCGCTCGCGATGTCGGACACGCGCGCACTGTGGAATCCGGTGCGGGCGAACACGCGAATCGCGGCGTCGAGGATTCGCTTGTGTTTGTCGATCCGGGTGCCGCTCACTGATTTCGACCGATTCGGGGGAGCGGGAGCCATAGTGGAATCGCAGCGCTGCATCGATCCTCGGGCCTGTCACGGGGCGGAAGGGGGAGGCGAGATATAACCAAGTTCGGCCGGGTCTCGTCAACACGTCCACGCGGCTCGGCTGGCGGGCCCGGAGCACCTCGCTACTGTTTCTTCGATGCGCAGACTCTCCCCGGTCCGCCGCCGCTGGGCGGCGCTGGTCCTCGCGAGCGCCATCGGCTCGTTCGGGCTGACGGTCGCCTCCGCCGCGGCCGCCGAGCCACAGACCGCTGCCGCGGGCAGCGACACCGAGCGCTGGAAGGGCGGCAGCTGCACCGCCTTCCGCTGCGCGCCACGTCCCGGATCGACCTGGGGAGCCGCGGCCGGCTTCGGGATCGCGGTCGGCGCCGCCGGCTGGCTCTCCCGCCGGCAGCGCTGACGCGGAGTCGGGCGCGGATGCGCGTCGGCCTGGTGATCGAGCACTTCGTGCCCGGCACCGGTGGCGCCGAATCAGTGGCCTGGAACGTCGCCCACGGACTGGCGAAGGCCGGCGACGAAGTCGTGGTCGTCGCGCGGCGCGCCCAGCGGGCCCCGGCTATCGAGCTGCGCCCGGTCCGGGTGCCGACCGCATGGCAGCCCCTTCGCGTGGTCTCGTTTTCCCGGGCCGCCCGGGTGGCCCTCCGCCGCGACCGCTGCGATTGCGTGCTCTCCTTCTGCCGAACGCACCACCAGGACGTCTACCGGGCCGGCGGCGGATCGCACGCGGACTACCTGCAGCGGCGCCACGGGCGCATGCAGCGGCTGTGGCGGCTGTCCCCCCGCCACGCGGTTCTCCTCGCGGCCGAACGACGGATCTTTCGCGACCCGCGCCAGCGGGTGGTGTGCGTGTCGCGGATGGTCCGCGACGAGATCCAGCGCCGCTACGGCGTGCCGGACGACCGCGTGGTCGTGATCCACAACGGCGTCGACATCGACCGCTTCCACCCGAAGCACCGCGCCGGTCCCGGGGTCCGGGCGCGCGCCGGCCTGCCGGCGGATCCACAGCTCTGCTGGCTCTTCGCCGGATCGGGCTTCGCCCGCAAGGGGCTCGACACCGCGCTGCGCACCCTGGCCCGCGCCGACTCGCCGCGGGCGCAGCTGTGGGTGGCGGGCGGCGACGCCAGCGGCCCGTGGCGGCGCCTGGCCCGGCGATTGGGAGTCGCGGACCGGATCCACTTCCTCGGTTTTCGCCGCGATTTGGAGGCGCTGTACGCCGCGGCGGATGCGCTCTTCCTGCCCACGCGTTACGACGCCTTCGCCAACGTGTGCCTGGAGGCCGCCGCGGCGGGGCTCCCGGTGGTCAGCAGCCGCGCCAACGGTTCCGCAGAGCTGTTCGCGCCCCTCGGCGGAATCGTCCGGGATCCGGAGGACGTGGCGGGCTTTTCGCGCGCGCTTTCACAGCTCGCGGATCCGGAGCTGCGCGCCCGCCGTGGAGCCGACGCGCGGCGCATCGCCCTGCGATTCACCTGGGACGGTCACATCGCGGCCCTTCGGCACGAGCTGGCGCGAGCCGTCTCGTGAAGAACGACCGCCCGGGGCACCCCGTCGCTGCCGGGGTCGCGCACGCCCCGGGCCGGGACTTCACCGCCCTGGCGACTTCCGAGGGTCGGGGACAGAGGCTTCGGGGGGTGGATCCCTACGCGGTGGCCGCCGCGCTTGCGGCCGGCCGACCCGGCTGCGCTCCGCCGGGCTGGACCCTGCTCAAGGCGGACTCCCGGGCCCGGGTTCTCGCCGGCCCTGCCGGGGACCGCAGCCTGGTGGTGAAGGTCTACGCCCGCGCCGGACCGCTGCGGCGCGTCGTCGACGCCCTGCGCGGCTCGCCCGCCCGCCGCGCCTGGCGAGGCGGCCACGGCCTCCGGACCCGCGGCGTGGCCGCCGCCACGCCCTGCGCCTACATCGAACGCCGCTGGCTCGGTCTGCCGGTCGGCTCCGCGGTGGTTCTCGAAGACCTGCGCGCTCTCCACCGCGCAGATCGCTGTCCGCCGGGCTTCGCGGAGCCGGCGGAGATCGTCGACGCCCTGATCCGCTTGGCCCTGCGCCTCCACCGCCAGTCGATCGTCCACGGCGATCTGAAGGCGAGCCACGTGCTGCTCGGCCGGGCCGACGGCCGCCTCGAGACCCGGGTGATCGACCTCGAGGGCGTGCGCTTCCGGTCACGCCTCCGGGACGCCCCCCGCATCCGCGCACTCGCGGAGCTCAACGCCTCGTTGCCGGACGCGATCGACGACTCCCTGCGCTGCCGGGCCTTCGAGCGCTACGCCGGCGCCCTGCCCTTCGATTGCGGTGCGGCACAGGCGCGCCGCGCGATCGTCGACCGCAGCCTTGCGCGGCGCCACCGCTGGACGGGCCGGGGCTGCGCGGACGCCCGCGGCAGAGCGGGGCCGTCGGCGCCGCTCAGCGACTGACGGTGACCCAGCGAAACGAGCTCGACGAACCGGGTACGCGCCCGCCGTTGCCCATCTCGTAGCGCAGGTTTCCCGCCGTCTCCGAGCCGGCGATGATCTCCTGGAAGGCGTTGAACTTCGCCTCCGGATCCTCGGGATTGAGGCCGTGGAAGACGATCTCGACGGTCGACTTCGTCGCGAGGACGTTCAGCACGAGGGTCGCCAGCGTAAACAGCTTCCCGATCCCCTCGACCGCCTCGACGGAGAAACGCGGGACATCGACGTCGGAAAGTTCGAATCCGTACTCGAGGCGCATCGACGTCTCCTTGTGATGAGTGGCGACGCAAGGTGACCCCGGCACAGCGACGTGTCAAGCGCGCGGCGATGGCGACGCCGCGGTCGCGTCAGAAATCGTCGCCGTCTTGCGTGACCACCTGACCGACGCGCTCGACGAGCTCGTCGCGGCTCACCACGCCCTTCTCTACCAGCAGCTGGACGAGCGCGCGCAGGATCGCCGCCGGCGGAACGGCGCCCCCGGCGGAGTCTTCTGGACCCGCCGCGAGCGGAGTGCTGGCCCCGGCCCCCGCCTGGCCCACGGGCTCACCGAACGAGGGGTTGAAGTTCGGGTCGGACGCGGTGGGATCGGCGGCCAACGGAGTCGGATCGCCGTAGGAGGCCCAGTGGTAGTGGCGGTGGAGCGCTTCGTCGAGCTCCCTCGGCGCGACCAGCACCGGCTTCACCGGGTGGCCGACGCGAAAGCTGAGCTCGGCGATGGCCTCCTGGTCCGCCGGATCTTCCATCCCCAGGTAGAGCACCTTCTGCCCACCCTCATCGTTGCGCAGCAGCGGGATGCAGCGGTGCTTCTCGGCGAGGTCGATCGGCACGAGGTCGAGCACTTCCTGGTTCACCCGCTTGCCGGCCAGCTTCACGATCGGCAGCTTGAGCTGGTTCGCCAGCGTGCGGACCAGCGATTCCTCATCGAGAAATCCCATCCGCACCAGGGTCATGCCCAGAGGGCGGCCCCACTGGCGCTGCTCGCCGAGCGCGGCCGCCAGCTGGGACTCGCCGATGACACCGGCTTCGACCAACAGCTCGCCGATTCTGGGCCTGTCCCGCATGTCACCCCCCCCTCCATCGAATCGGCGGTCCGGCGCCACGACCTTACGACCGAGTCTGAATCCGTCGACAGCGGAATCCGGCGGGCGGATCAGGGCGGATCTTCGAGCACGCCCGCGGCGAGGAGTTCCTCGATCTCGTCCTCCTCGAGACCGAGCTCCGCGCGGCAGATCACGCGCGTGTGTTCGCCGAGGCGCGGAGCCTGCGTGGCGATCGGGTCCGGCAGGTCGCTGCCCGAGAAGGGCGTGCCCTCCAGCACGACCGGGCCGAGATCCTGTTGGACGAGGCGCGTCGGGTAGCCACGCGCGGCGAGGTGCGGATCGTCGTGGTGGTGACCGGCGTGCGCGACGATGCCGGACGGAACGCCCGCGGCCTGGAGGATCTCCATCGCCTCCCGGGGTGGCCGCAGGGCGGTCCACTCGGCGAGGCCGCGATCGATCACCTCCGACGCGGCGCGGCGCCCGGAAAGGTCCTCCAGGTCCGGAGCCGAGGCCCACTCCGGATCGCCCAGGACCGCGCGCAGGGCGCGCCACTCGCCGTCGCTGCGCACGTTGATCACGCACCACTCGTCCTCTCCCGCGCATGGGTAGGCGCCCCAGGGAACGCCGCGCGTGCTGGCGTTGCCGATCGGCCGGGCGGCGCCAGCCTCCAGGCTCTCGAGGGCAAAGACATCCCCGAGCAGCTGGATGGCGGCCTCGAACTGGGCCGCGTCGAAGTGCACGCCGCGGCCGGTGCGGCGGCGGCTCACGAGACCGGCGAGGACGGCGAACGCGCCCAGGCGGCCCACGTAGTGGTCCGGATAGACGTTCGT
>JBHHVG010000175.1:0-6549 GCA_046754165.1 Myxococcota bacterium | reverse complement strand
GGGGTGGTCGTATCGGACTGGCATGGTCGAATTTGGAAGCGGCTGATGAGTCGGTGACCTCACGAGGTGCCTTCCGCCAGCCGCGGGCGTCTCGTCGTGATCCACCCGGACGCGCCGCTCCCCGTCGGCCGGATCCGGACGACGCTCGACGGCGTCCTCCGCTGCATCGACGCCGGCCACCGAGCGGCCGAGAAGATACTCGCCGAGCGCTCCGACTGGGCGCTGCCGCGCGACAAGGAGGCGCAACCATGAGCGATTCCCTGACGATCCTGGAGTGTGCGGAAGGCACCGCGGTGCTGACCCTGAACCGGCCCGAGAAGCGCAACGCGCTCTCTCGCGCGCTCCGCGCGGAGATCGTGGAGCGGCTGGACGAGCTCGCCAAGAGCGACGGCGTTCGCGCGGTCGTGCTGGCCGGTGCGGGGCCCGTCTTTTGCGCGGGCTTCGACCGCTCGGAGTTCGCGGCAGGCGGGATGGAAGAGGTCTTCGCGGAGGCGACCGAATACCACCGCCGCGTCTATACCTTCTCGAAGCCCCTCATCGCCGCGGTGAACGGTCCCGCCCTCGGCGGTGGCTGCGACCTGGCCGCGATGTGCGATTTTCGCCTCGCGGCGACCTCGGCCACCTTCGGGCAGCCGCAGGTGCGATTCGGCGCTGCCGCCGCCTACGACCTCATGCGGGCAGTCATCGGAACCGGAGTGGCCCGCGAGATGTGCCTGACGGGTCGGACCTACGACGTGCAGGAGGCCCTGCGGATCGGGCTCGTGAACCGCGTGCTCGAGCTCGAGGAGCTCCTGGATGCGGCGCGGACACTCGCGCGCGACCTCGCCTCCCTCCCGGAAGACATGCCCGAGAGTGCCAAACGGGGCTTCGTGGCTCACCAGCCCCGGCTCTTCGAGTCGTAAACGGTGGACGTCCGCGACCTCACGGGAGCCACGGCCCTGGTGACGGGCGCCGGTAGCGGCATCGGCCGCGAGATCGCCCGGGCCTGCGCTCGTCGGGGCGCCCGGATCGCCTTCTGCGAGCTCGACGAGACGAGGCTCGAGGAGGCCGAGTGCGACCTCCGCGGGCTCGGCCGTGATGTGCTCGCGCGGCGGGTGGACGTGGGCTCCCGGGAAGAAATGGAGCGCTTCGCAGCCGACGTCCACGGGGAGTGGGGCCCCGTCGACCTGCTCGTCAACAACGCCGGAGTCGGACTCGGAGGCATGTTCCTCGAGACGACACTCGAGGACTGGGAGTGGATTGCACGGACCAACTTCTTCGGGGTCGTTCACGGCTGCCACTTCTTCGTACCTGAGATGGTGAAGAGCGGCCGCCCGGGGCACGTGGTGAACGTGGCGTCGGCCGCCGCGTACGCGCCGCTTCCCGCACAATCCGCCTACGCCGCCACGAAGTTCGCCGTGCTCGGTCTCTCCGTGGCGATGCACGCAGAGCTCCGACACGCGGGGATCGGAGTCACCGCCGTCTGTCCCGGGTTCATCGACACGCCGATCGTCGAGCGCGCGCGCCTGCGCGGGGTCGCGGCCGATCCGAAGAACCGCGAGCTCACCGCGACCTTCTATCGCCGCCGCGGCTACGGGCCCGAGCGCGTCGCCAGGAACACCCTCCGCGCGGTCCAGCGGAACCGGGTCGTCGCACCGATCTCGCTCGAAGCCTGGGGTCTGTACTATGCGTCACGCATCGCTCCGGGTCTCTTGCGCTGGGTGAACGGCCAGCTTGCTCGCCGGGCCTCGGCAGCGCAGTGACGTACACGAGCCACGACGTTCACTCAACCTCACGGCAGGAGAAAGGGAACGAACGATGACCAACGAAGAGACCATCCGCCGCTTCATTGCCGCCTGGTCGCGCCTGGATCCAGTGGAGCTCGCCGGCTACTTCTGCGAAGACGGCGCCTACCACAACATGCCGACGGGCCCGGTCACGGGACGCAAGAACGTGGAGGAGATGATCCGCGGATTCATCTCCTCCTGGACGCAGACGGAGTGGGAGATCCTGCACCTCGTGGCCCAGGGAGACGTGGTGATCGCCGAGAGAGTCGACCGGACGAAGGCGGGCGAGAAGAGCGTGGACCTGCCGTGTACGGGCGTCTTCGAAATGGAAGGGGGAAAGATCAAGGTGTGGCGCGACTACTTCGATCTCGGCAGCTACATGCGCGCGATGGCATGACGTCCGCGGAGCCGGACTCCTGAGACCCTCAGAAGAACTGCGTCATCCACTTGCGGTACTTCCCGAACTGACCGTCGCCGTCGCATAGCATCGGCTTCGCCCACGAGGCCTTGTTCTCCCAGATCGGGAGGTCGTTCTCGAACTGTTCGACCAGGTCGTCTTGCACCGCCTTGGCGAGCCCCTGCTTCGCTGGGTCTCCGTCGGTCTTGATCGAGTAGGCGAAGCTCACGTCCGTGAAGTCCTCGTCGATGGGAGTCGACGTGTTCATCAGCAGCGAATCGAGGATGCCGGTCATCTCCACTGTCTGAAACGCGGGGCCGTAGTCCACCGTGACGAGGCTGCCGCGGACGGTTCCACTCGGGGACTTCTGGTCGAACACGGACCCGGTGCGGAAGATGTGGCCGTCCACGTCGACCGTCAGCTCGGGGATCGACAATACACCGTGGACGTACTTGAAATGCGCCGAGTCGACGCAGTTCTCGTTCATGTCGAGCCAGCGCGCGCGCACCTTCCAGTGCTTGACGTGCAACGGCGTCCAGTCCGGGTGTCCGATCTGCGGGAGATCCGGGATCTCCCAGGTCGGCTCCCGGCCCTGCGCATCGTAGTGTGTGAGGATCAGGCCGTTCTTCTCGGTGATCGGCCACGAGCGGACCACGGCCTGGGGCGGGATGCGCGACGCGTACGGCACCTCGACGCATTTTCCCGCGCCATCGAAGCGCCAGGCGTGGAAGGGACAGCGGATGGATTCGCCCTCGACCACACCGCCCACGCCGAGGTGCGCGCCCAGGTGGGGGCAGTAGGCGTCGAGCAGGCGGGCCTCGCCGGATCGGGTGCGGAACAGCACGAGCTGCTGACCGAGGTAGCTGAGGGGCACGACCTGTTCGGCCGCCAGGTCGGCGCTGTAGCCGACGCGGAACCAGCCGTTCGCGTAGGCCGGAAACCGGTAGCGTTCGGCTCCCAGCGGGTGTGGTCGTGTTTCCATGCCCGCCACAGTTATATCTGACGATATGTCAGAAATGCAAGGCGGTGGGAGCGGGGGCGGAGTCGCGTCAGGCGTCGGTCTCTTCGAGGATCTCCGAGACCACGAGGCCGACCGCCTCGTCGTTCGGGCCGCAGGTCTGGATGTGCGGAAGGCCGTCGACCATGCGGGCGAGATAGCTGCGCGAGTTGGCGGAGAGGTCCCGGAACTGGAGCGCGACGCCGCGCTCGCCGTCGTCCCGCACGACCTCGGCGTTCACCACGAGCGGCATCTTGCCGGCCTGGACATGCAGGGCGATCGCGAGGCGGTCGCCGATCTGGAGGTCCGGGTGGGACTCGACCCGCATGCCCCCGACCGACAGATCACGACCGATCAGCACCCGGCTGTGCTCGTCGCAGAGAGCGATCACCCGACGTCCGTAGCTGCGGCGGTCGCCGCGGACACCGCGTGTCGGGGGCGCCGGCTCGTGTTTGGCTGCGGCGGAATCGGGGGCGTTTGCGGCGGGCTCGTCGCTTTGGAGCAGGTCCGAGGCGCTGCGCGTCACCGCCGTCGCGACCTCCTTGAATCCGATCCGCTGGAGCGACGATCGCGGCAGCGCAGCGGGTCCGGTCCCGTAGGCGTCGACCGTCGCCTCCAGGCGGCTCGCCGCGGTGGTGTCGAGGCGCTCGAATCGCAGCGCCGTGATGAAGAGGTTCGGCTGGCCTCCTCCCGCCGGACGCCGCCGAAGGACGCGCCCCACGACCTGGAATCGCCGGTGGCCAGTCAGCTCCTTCTGGAACTTCACGGCGATCCGGTCGCCGCGCTGCATCCACTGGGGCGAGAGGATGCGGCAGCCGCCGATCGACAGGTCCATGAGCACGGCGCTGCGCCAGCGCCAGCCGAGCTTGAATCGGATCGGCGCTCCGACGGTGACTCGCCGAACGTTGCGTTTCTCGGGCCCCCGGTAGAGGACGTGGAGGATCAGGAGCCGCAGGGCGGCCGGGTGGACCGGCCGGCGCACCACGAACTCGACCTTGTCCCGCTGCATGATCCGACGGACGGCGCGCTCGTCTCCGGCCAGGATCGCGATCCGGACAGCCGTCGGTGCGGCCTCATCGTCGACGAGTTCGAGCATCCGCCGCGGCGTCGCGATCACGACGTCGCAATCGGCTTCGCGTTCCTTGCACGTCGGCGGTCCGAGGCGTTCTTCGAAGACCACGCCCAGCTCGCTCAGCAGCGCGCGGACGTCCGCGAGCTCACCGGCGTGAATCAACAGCGTGGCGAGATCCGAGAAGTCGAGTTCCACGAGAAGGTTCCAGGCCCGCCGGAATCCCGGGGCACCAGCTTCCAGATCGGCCGCACCGACGTTGGGCTGTAGCGTTCGCGAGGCAGTGAAGACGCGGATCAGCGGCTGCCGAGGCGCGCGAAGATCGATTCCGGAGTGTCTCGTTCGACGCCGCCGTCGCGGGCCGCGACCCGCTTCGCGAGGGCTGCGCACAGGGCGTCCCCGCCATCCACACCGCGCGCCGTCAGCTCGCCCGGCAGCACCCGCTCGACCACCACGGCCAGCTCCTCCGGAGTCGCCGTGTCCGGGTCGAGCCCCGCCCGCTTGACGGCGATTCGTACGGTTCCGCGAGCCTCGAGGCGTTCCAGAGAGGACTCGCGCTCGAGCTCATCGCATACGAAATCGAAGGTCGTCCCGTCGGCCACGATCCGGCCCAGCCCCCCCGGTGCAATCAGCGCGGATTGGACGCGTACCTCTTCGGAGGCCCGGGATCGGCTCTTTAGGTTCCCGCAGGTTGCGGCCTCACGGGCCGGGAACGGTCCCCAGGGCGGGCGCCGATTTGCTTCGGTCGAAGTGGGCGGTCAATCTGGAGGAGAGGCCCGGACGCTCGCGCTGCGCTGCGGAGGATACGGGATGCCGCTGGAAGAGATCGAAGCGAGACTGACCGGACCGGGCGGTCCCTTCGAGATCGTCGAGGAAGAGGTCCTCGGCGTTCCGATGCAGGTCTGCAAGTCGCGCCTCGCTTCGCTGCGCGAGCTGCTCGATGCCTCGGCCGCACGCGGCGATCACGAGTACATCGTCTACGGCGACCGGCGCATCACCTTCGCAGAGCACGCGCGCCTCGTCGCCTCCGTCGCCCGGGCGTTCGAAGGGCGTTACGGCATCCGCCACGGCGACCGGGTCGCGATCCTCGCCGCCAACTGTCCCGAGTGGATCATCGGCTTCTGGGCCGCAGTCAGCCTCGGAGCGGTCGTCGTCGGGCTGAACGGCTGGTGGAAGCGCGACGAGATCCTCTATGGGCTCGAGCACAGCGAGCCCAAGCTGTTGATCGGAGACGCCAAGCGACTCGACCGCATTCGCGACGACGAGATCGATATTCCCGTGATCGAGATCGAAGGGGAGTTCGATGCCCTCACCGACTACGACCGCAGCGCGCCCCTGCCCTCGAACCCGGTCGCCGAGGACGACCCGGCGGTCATCCTCTACACCAGCGGTACGACCGGCCGCCCCAAGGGCGCCGTCAACTCCCACCGCGGCATCGTCGCCTTCGTCCAGCTTCTCTTCTTTCACGGCCTGCGAATGATGCTGCTGGCTGCCGAACGCGGCGTGAAGCCCGATCCGGACGCCCCGCCGACGTGCAATCTCTACAATGCGCCGCTCTTCCACCTTTCGGGTCTCTACGGTGGCGCGGTCGCCATGCTGGCGTCGGGCGTCAAGACCGTCTGGATGCCCGGTCGCTTCGATCCCGGCGAGGTGCTTCGCCTGATCGAGAGGGAGAGCGTCACGGCGTGGTCGCCCATGGGGAACATGGGCCATCGCCTCCTCGATCACCCGGATCTCCGCAAGCACGATCTCCGGAGCGTGCGGTCGCTGGGCTCCGGTGGCGCACCGGTCAGCGCGGACATCCAGAAGCGCTTGATGGCGGCTTTTCCGAACGCCAAGGGCAGCTTCTCCGTCGGCTACGGGCTCAGCGAATCCACGGGCGCCGCGGCGCTGAACTTCGGCGAGTTCCTGGAGGCCCGCCCGGATTCGGTCGGTCGGGCGCTCCCCACCGTCGAGGTCGAGATCCGCGACGAGAACGGCAAGTCGCTGCCCGACGGAGAAGAGGGCGAGGTCACGATTCGCGGTCCGCTGCTGATGCTCGAGTACTGGCGCAACCCGGAGGCCACCGCGGAGACTCTGGGCCCCGGCCGCTGGCTTCGCACGGGAGACATCGGTCGCCTCGAAGATGGCTACCTCTACATCAACTCCCGGGTCCGCGACATGATCCTGCGAAACGCCGAGAACGTCTATCCCGTCGAGGTCGAGCAGCGCCTCGAGGTGCATCCCGCGGTGTGCGAGGCCGCGGTCGTGGGGATTCCCCACCCCGAGTGGGGCCAGGAGGTCAAGGCCGTGGTCGTGCCCGCGCCCGGCGCGACGGTGG
>JBHHVG010000174.1:0-6571 GCA_046754165.1 Myxococcota bacterium | reverse complement strand
GCTTGGTGAAGATCTTGCCGCGCTTCGCGTCGGCGGCGCCCTTCTTGCGCTTGATGGTCGACCACTTCGAATGGCCGGACATGGCAAACCCTGGAGATTGAAGGGGTAGTAGCACCCGCTTCGGCCGCGGCCAAGCGCGCGGCGGGACGGTGCCCCCGGCTGGTGGATTTTCGCCCCAGCGCGGCCAGGGGCCCGCCGGGGCTCAGGAAAGCGAGCCCATTGCCGATAAATGAGACGTCATCGGGGGGCGTACGGCCCGACCCCCGCGCTGCGGCTGGAGCTGCATCGCTGCGCCTACCGGAGCCGTTCGGAGTGAACCGCGTCATGTCCGAGATCGCCATCGGGATCGACCTGGGGACGAGCAACTCGTGCGTCGCCGTCATGCGGGACGGCAGTGTCGAGGTGCTGCCGAACGCCTACGGCGAGCACACTACCGCCAGCGTCGTGGCCTTCCGCGAGGACGGACCGATCCGCGTCGGCAACGCCGCCAAGGCGAACATCATCCACAACCCGCGACGGACGGTGCACTCTTCGAAGCGCCTGATCGGACGCTACTTCTTCTCGGAAGAGGTCAGGAAGGCGAACGCGATCTGCTCCTACGAGATCGTCGAAACCGACAACCACGCCCTGCGGATCAAGATCGACGAAGAGACGTTCTCGCTGCCGGAGATCGCGGCGATGATCCTGAGCGAGATGAAGGCGATCGCCGAGGCGCGGCTGGGCCAGCCGGTGAGCAAAGCGGTGATCACGGTGCCCGCCTACTTCAACGACAACCAGCGCCAGGCGACCAAGGACGCGGGGCGCATCGCGGGCCTCGAGGTGCTCCGCATCCTCAACGAGCCCACCGCGGCGGCCCTCGCCTACGGCTTCGGCCGTGGCCTGTCCCAGCGCGTCGCGGTGTGGGATCTGGGCGGTGGCACGTTCGACATCTCGGTGCTCGAGATCGGCGGCGACGTATTCGAAGTGCTGTCGACCGCCGGAGATACCCTCCTCGGCGGCGACGACTTCGACGACCGGCTGATCGACCTGCTGGCCGACGAGTTCAAGTCGAAGACCGGCATCAACCTGCGCAACGATCCCTTCGCCCTCGAGAAGCTCAAGGTCGCCGCAGAGGGAGCCAAGAAAGGACTCTCGATCGAAGACGAGGTCGAGATCCGCATTCCCGACATCACGCAGGCTGAGGACGGTACGACCCACTCGATCGAGCGAACGCTGTCCGTCGAGGAGTACAGCGCGCTCGTGAACGACCTCATCAAGCAGACCTTCAAGGTCTGTGACGAGGCCCTGCAACAGGCCGGGGTCGTGGCTCGGGACCTCGACGGCGTGATCCTGGTGGGCGGCCCCACACACCTGCCGATCATCCGAAAGTCGGTGAGCGAGTATTTCCAGCAGGAGCCCAAGGCCAACGTCGACGCGGACGAGGTCGTGGCCATGGGCGCGGCGATCCACGCGGCATCGCTGGTGAGCCCGAATCAGGAGGCCTACCTCCTCGATGTCACCCCGCTGTCGCTGCGGATCGGCATCGTCGGAGGCCTCGCCGAGACGATCATCGAACGCAACACCCCGGTTCCCATCGAGCAGACGCGATCCTTCACGACCTTCTACGACATGCAGGAATCCGTCGACATCCGGATCTATCAGGGCGAATCCCAGGAGGCCGCGGAGAACGAGCTGCTCGGGAAGTTCTCCTTCGCGGACTTCGAGAAGAAGACGCGCAGCGAGGTCCAGATCGACGTCACCTTCGAGATCAATACAGACGGCATCGTGAACGTCACGGCAGCAGACCACGCGACGGGCCGAACGGCGTCGACCTGCATCAGCCTGTCGTCGGGCCTGTCCGAACGCGAGGTCGAGAAGATCATCGAGGAGCGGCGGACCGATCGGGTCGAGCCGACGACGATCGCCGAGAACGGCGTGGTGATCGGAGCGATCCCGCTGCGCACGGTGGAGGCCGACACACCGGTGCTCTTCGAGGAGACGCGGGAGTCGAAACAGCCGCTGCCGGACGACGCCCCGCTGGTGCCGCTCGACGAGAAACCGCCGGAGACGGTGCCCGATGTCCCGCCGCCCGCGGAGGCCATCGCACCCGAGCCGGAGCCGGTGTCCGCCGCGTCGGCGAGCGGGCCGCAGACGGAGGTGATGGAGCACGACAGCGCGGGGATGGACGCCTACGTCGACTCGCTCCCCGAGGATGCGCTCGACCTGGAGGTCGACGACGACGCCGGCGATCTCGAGCTGCTCGGCGAGGACGAGGAGCTCGACGAGATCGAGCTCGACGCGGCCGTGGAGATCGCCGCCCAGGACGAGCTCGGCGAGCTGACCGACGCCGAAGATCTGGCGGAGACCGATCCGGTCCTGCTGGAAACCGCCGCCACCGAGGTCAAGGACGACCTCTTCGAGACGCCGGGCAGCGATCTGTGCGGCGGAGATCCGGACGATCCGGAGGAAATTTGCTGAGCCGTGCCGACCATGGTCCCGACGGAAATCATGGCGTTGGCGCGTATCGTGGGCGAGTTCGACTACTACCAGGTCCTCCACCTCGATCGCGGTGCGAGCCCCAAGGAAGTCAAGCACGCCTTCCACGCGAGCTCGCGCGTGTTCCATCCAGACGCCAACCGGCACCTCGAGGCCGATCTGCAGCGGGCGGTTTCGGAAATCGCGAAGGTCATCACCGAGGCCTACCAGGTGCTGCGGGATCCGCGCCGGCGCATCGCCTACGACGAGGTGCTCGCGAACGGCGGGCCTGTGCGCATCCGGCTCGCCGAAGCGCGCAGCGAGGGAGGCCGCCGCGACACCGAGAACCGCCAGGGGCGCTCGCCCCAGGGCCGGCAGTACTTCAACCTCGCCATCCTCGACATGAAACGCAGCGACTGGCAAGCGGCCGCCCGCAATCTCCAGACCGCCCTCACCTTCGAGCCGGACAACGAGTCCTTCAAGAGCGAGCTCGCCGCCATCCGCGAGAAGCTCCGCTGAACGCCGCCCCACCCTCCCGCGCGATTGACAGCTCCACCCGACCGCTGGCATCCTGCCGGGGCGGGTTGACTCTGGTGTCAATCCAACATCATCGAGTTCCTGGAGGGAAACGCGCATCATGGCGGAGGAAGCCGCGGCCAGCGGGCCGCTTCCGGTCGTGCCCCATCTGAAGATCCCCGACGGAGGCGACCCCTATCTCGAGGGACAGCAGTGTGGGAACTGCGAGAAGATCTTCCTGGGCGAGCGCACGACCTGCTCGAACTGCGGCGAGAGCGGCCGATTCCACGCCAGACCCCTCGCCAACACCGGCGCCCTGTACGTCTACTCGATCGTCCACCGATCGTTTCCGGGCGTCGAAGTGCCGTACGTCTCGGCGATCGTGGATCTCGACGGCGGTGGCACGGTGAAGGGAAACCTGATCGGAGTCGATCCGGATCCGGAGAGGATCGAGATGGGCATGCCCGTGGAGACCGTCTTCCAGATCGCGCCCAAGCAGGACGCCGAGGGCAACGAGTACCTGACCTACTATTTTCAGCCGCGTTCGTGAGCGGTCGGATCCAACGGGAGAAGCGCAGATGAGCGACGTCTACGTCGTGGGCATCGACATGATCAAGTTCGGGCGATACCCGGACCGGAACGTCCGGCAGCTCGGCGCCGAGGCCGCGCGGCTGGCGCTCGCAGACGCCGGTCTATCGATCCAGGACATGCAGGCCCTCTACTCCGGCAACCTGATGCAGGCCGGCGCGATGGTCGGCCAGGGCATCCTCCAGGAGATCGGGCAGACCGGCATTCCGGTGACGAACTGCGCGAACGCCTGTGCAACCGGGGCCACGGCATTCCGCGAGGCGTGGGTGGCGATCAAGGCCGGCCTCTACGACCTCGTGCTCGTGGTCGGATCCGAGCAGCTCGGGAAGCTGGGCCTGCTCGGCGGCGGCGGTGGCGGCAAGGGCATCCCGAAGGAGGGGCTGCTGGGATCCCAGACCATGCCGGCCGTCTTTGCCGAGGCGGGCCAAGAGCATACCCGCAAGTACGGCACGACCTTCGAGCAGTTCGCCAAGGTCTCCGTCAAGAATCACCAGCACTCGGTGAAGAACGCAAAGTCGATGTACCAGAAGGAAACGCCGCTCGACGTGGTGATGGGCGCCGAGATGATCGCCTACCCGAACACCAAGCTGATGTGCTCGGTGAACGTGGACGGCGCAGCGGCGGCGGTACTCGCCTCCGAGCGCAAGGCGAAGGCGCTCGGGCTCGGTCGCGCGGTCCGGGTAGCCGCCTCGGTGCTGACGAGCGACCCGTTCACCGACCGCGACCTGGTGATGCCGGATGTCAACACCTGCACGCGAACCGCTGCCGCGCAGGCGTACGAGATGGCCGGAATCGGGCCCGAGGATCTCGGCCTCGTCGAGCTTCACGACTGCTTTGCCACCGCCGAACTGCTCCACTACGAGAACCTCGGCCTGTGCTCCGACGGTGAGGCGGGCAAGCTGATCGACGAGGGCATCACCTGGCACGGCGGCAAGACGCCGGTCAACGTCTCCGGCGGTCTGCTGTCGAAGGGCCACCCCCTCGGAGCCACCGGCGTCGCGAACATCTACGAGGTCGCGACGCACCTCCGCGGTGAGGCCGGCGATCGTCAGGTCGAGGGAGCCAAGGTGGGGCTGACCCACGTCATCGGGCTCGGCATGGCCTGCGCAATCCACGTTCTCGAGAAGGTTTCGTAGGCTGCGCACCTCTGGCGGCCCATTCGGGTCCAGTGGGGGCGACGGCCCGTCGGCACTTTGTTGCTGACGTCGGACCAGCCTCTTATGCTGCGTTTCGTGAAGCTCGGGACCCTCTTTGCGGCCGTCCTCGCCACCGCCCTGCTCGCGTGCGACGAGTCGAAGGTGGAAGCCGCCAGTCCCGCTGAAGAAGCGCGAGCGGCGCCCGTGGCCGCAGACGCCATCGAGAAGACCGCCCCCGTCGAGACGACGCCAACGACCAGGCGCAAGCCCGATCCACACGCGGCCAGCACGCGCTCCCGCAGCGAACGCCCGCTGCCGGCGTTTTCAGGCTGGACTCTCGGCGGTGAGCGGCTCGACGTCTCGAGCCTGATGGGCAAGCGCCTGCTGCTGTTCTTCTTCAACCCGGAAGTGAAGGACGCCCCGGCGGTGAACGAAGCCGTGACCCGGATCTCCGGCCTTCGGGGCAAACACAACTTCGAGATCGTCGGCGTCGCGACGGGATCGAACCGCGACACGGCCCGCCGGTTCGTGCAGGATCAGGGCATCGACTTCCGCGTGATCGACGACTCGAATGCCGCGATCACGCGCCGCCTGGGTCTGCGTTCGCCGCTGGCGATGCTGGGCGTCGACAGCGAAGGCTACGTCACCTTCGGAATCGGACAGTTCCCGACCGACGGCCCGGACCCGGCCAAGGTCGTCGAGAATACGCTGCGCGCGGCCCTGCGCCCGCCCTCCTTGGCGAAGACTGCGCAGCCGGAGCTCGGGACGCGCCCGCGGGCGCCGACGTTTCGGGCGGACGTGCTCGACGGCGACGTGCCCTTCGACCTGGCCGAGCACCGAGGCAAGGCCGTGGTCCTGATCTTCTTCCTGCACACCTGCCCCCACTGCCACCAGGCCCTCGAATCGTTGCGGGGCATTCTCGAGGACATGCCCAAGGACAAGCGGCCGGTGCTCGTGGGCCTCGAGGTGACCGGGCGAACCCGCGCCGTCCGCGACGCCCTCGCCGAGCGGAAGCTCGACTTCTTTCCCGTCATCTTCGACGCCGACGGCCGCATCACCGACGACTACGGTGTCTTCGGAGGAGTTCCAGACACCTTCTTGATCGACACCGAGGGCCGCATCGCCGCACGCATCGACGGCTGGCGCGAGCAGACCGATCCCTCCCTGGTGCGGATGCGCCTGGCACAGCTCGCGGGGGTGCCGGTCCCGATGCTGCTGCGCGCCAAGGGCTACAGCGGCAACGACGCCTGCGGCGTCTGCCACGAGAACGAGCACGCTACCTGGATGATGACGCAGCACGCGGGCGCCTTCGGAACCCTCGTCAAGCACAGCGCCTCGAACAATCCCGAGTGCGTGGGCTGCCACGTCGCCGGCTACGGGGAGCCCGGCGGATTCTCGAGCTCCATCGACACGCCGTACCTCGAGAACGTGGGCTGTGAGTCCTGCCACGGTCGCGGCGGGCCGCACCTCTCGCCCGGTTTCGTGAAGAACAGCGACTACGGCCCCGTCTGCCGGACCTGCCACGACACTACCCACTCCCTCGGCTTCGAGTACGCCCGATTCCTTCCGCGTATCTCCCACGCGGCCAACGCCCACCTGCTGAGCCTGCCGCTCGAGGAGAAGCGCAAGCTGCTGGCAGAGCGCGGCGTGAAGCGAGCGGATCTGCTTCCGACGAAAGCCCCCCTCGTCGGGTCCGACGCGTGCAACGCGTGTCACCCGTCGGAATTCGCGACCTGGATGGGCGGCGGCCACGCCCGCGCCGGTACGACGCTCGTCGAAGCGGGCAAGGCGTCCGACGCCGATTGCCTCGGGTGCCACACCACCGGCATGGGCCGCAACGGCGGCTTCCCGGACGGCGGCGCCGTCGCCGACCACCC
>JBHHVG010000173.1:0-6582 GCA_046754165.1 Myxococcota bacterium | reverse complement strand
CAGGGATTCCTCCGTCGAGCGGGCCCGGTCGGTGTCCTCGATCCGCAGCACCAGCGCGCCCCCGTGACGCCGGGCATAGGCCCAGTTGAACAGCGCTGTCCGCGCGGAGCCGAGGTGGAGAAAGCCGGTCGGGCTGGGGGCGAAGCGGACGCGGACGGGCGGCATGGCGGCGGAGCATACCAGCCGGCCTCCAGCGGCCGCAGCGTCCGCGCGGCCTTCCCCGAGGGGTCGGGGCGGGCTCGATTGCCGCCGGCGGGAGGCTCTGCTATTCCCAATGCACGCCTAAGTATTTGAAATTCATGGCGTTCTTACGAAATGAGCCACGCGTGAAGATCCCCGTCGCCCGCCTCACCGCCAGCCCCAGCGAGTTCGACTTCGCGGCCGACGCCGCGTGGTGGCGGTCCGCGATGCCCGCTTCGCCGGGCGCGCCGCGGGAGGCCCCGGAGCCGATCGCCTTCCGGCTGACCGCTCATCGGATGGGTGAGGACCTGCTTCTCGAGGGTCGCGCCGAGGCCGTCCTGCAGCTCGAATGCAGCCGCTGTCTCGCGCGCTATCGTCACGGACTTCGCGAGGTATTCCGGCTGGTCCTCGAGCCGGCCGGCGGGCGGACGCCCGCCGATCCGGAGGCGGCGCAGGCGCTCGTGAAAGATGGGGTCTGTCTCGGCGACGAGATCGAAGTGGGTTGGTATCGCGGCAACGAGATCGACCTGGACGCATTCTTCAGAGAGGTCGTCTCACTCGCGCTGCCGGTGAAGCCTCTCTGCAAGGAGGATTGCGCCGGCCTGTGCCCGCACTGCGGGATCGATTTGAGCGAACGAACGTGTGATTGTCGGGAGACGAAGGTCGAGTCTCCCTTTGCGGCATTGGCGGCCCTGCGAGATGGGCCGTCGGGAGGTGGAAACTGATGGCGGTTCCCAAGCGGCGAACGTCGAAAGCCAAGCGCAACCAGCGGCGCGCCCACGACGCCTTGCGGGCTCCGGCCAGGAGCCGGTGTCCGCAGTGCGGGGAGCCGAAGCTTCCCCACCGCGTGTGCGCGACCTGCGGGACGTACCGCGGTCGTGAGGTCATTCAGACCGAAGAGGAGTAGGTCTCGGCGTGCTTGCATTGCTCTTTCCCGGGCAGGGCTCGCAGGAAGTCGGCATGGGGCGGGACGCATACGAGGCGTCGTCCGCTGCGCGGGACGTCTTCGAGTCGGCCGACGACGTACTCGGCTTCCCGCTGTCGAAGCTCTGCTTCGAGGGTCCCGAAGAGGATCTGATGCGGACCGAGATCCAGCAGCCCGCCATTCTCACCACATCGGTCGCGCTGCTGCGCGCGCTGGAGGAGAGCGTCGACCCGAACCCCGCCTACGTCGCCGGCCACAGCCTCGGGGAGTACACCGCCCTGGTGGCGGCCGGAGCCGTGGCCTTCGAGGACGCGGTGCGCCTGGTGCACGCCCGCGGTCGATTCATGCAGGAGGCGGTGCCGAACGGGCGCGGGGCCATGGCCGCCGTGCTCGGTCTGGCGCCCGAGGAGGTCGACACCGCCTGCGCGGGCGCGCGGGCGGCGACCGGCAGGACCGTGAGGCCGGCGAACTACAACTCGCCGCAGCAGACGGTGATCGCCGGAGACGCGACGGCCGTCGAGGCGGCCTGCGCGCGGGCGCTCCAGGAGGGCGCCAAGCGCACCATTCCCCTGGCGGTCTCCGCTCCGTTCCACTGCGAGCTGATGGCTCCGGCCGCCGCCAAGCTCGTGCTCGAGCTGGCACAGGTGCGCTTCGCGGACGCGGCACCGCCAGTGGTCACCAACGTGGAGGCCGACGCGAACGCCGCGGCGGCACGCATTCCGGAACTGCTGGAGGCCCAGGTGACGGCCCCCGTGCGTTTCAACCAGATGATCGGGCGCATGGTCGAACTCGGCGTGCATCGCTTTCTCGAGATCGGACCGGGTCGTGTCCTGACGGGATTGGTGGCGCGGATCGGGCGACGGCTCGAACGCGCAAGCTTGAGTACTTACGCCGACGTGTCGCAAGCTGCGGGTTTCGCGACCGGGGAGGGTGCGTAGATGTCGCCGACGGAAGACCGCGTAGCGGAGATCATCGTGGAACAGCTCGGTATCGCGAAGGCAGAGATAGTTCCGGAGGCGTCGTTCATCGATGACCTCGGCGCGGATTCCCTCGACATCGTCGAGCTCGTCATGGCGATGGAAGAGACCTTCGACATCGAGATTCCGGACGACGACGCAGAAAAGATCCAGACCATCGGCGACGCGTTCTCCTACGTGAAGGAACGGCTCGGGTCCTGATGCCATGGCGCCGCCCCCGGTCGACCGGCGCGGCGTCGTCGTCACGGGCATGGGCTGTGTGACTCCGCTGGGAGACGACGTCGACTCCACCTGGGAGGCCGCAGTCGCCGGCCGCTCTGGCGTCGACGCCATCACGCGGTTCGACGCCTCCGACTACCCGGTACGGTTCGCTGCCGAGTGTTCGGACGCGTTCGACGTGGGCGACCTGTCCGCGAAGGATGCGCGCCGCCTCGACCGGACGGTGGCCTTCTCGCTCGCCGCTGCGCGCCAGGCCCTGGAGGATGCCGCGCTGCGCACCACCGCCGAGACGCGGGGGCGCATGGGCGTCGCGGTCGGCTCTGGCATCGGCGGTCTGGGAACCCTCGAGGAGTCGTTCCGCGTGCTCTTCGCGTCGGGGCCCCGCCGCGTCCCCCCGTTCACGATCCCCATGGCGATCTGCAACATGTCGAGCGGCTACGTCGCGATCCGGCACGATCTCCGGGGGCCCAACCTCTGCGCGGTGGCGGCCTGCGCCTCGGGCACGCACGCCATCGGCGAGGCCGCGCGGGTGATCGAGCGCGGTGATGCGGACGTGATGGTCGCTGGCGGCTCCGAGGCACCCATCACCCGGCTCGGCGTCTCGGCCTTCCACAGCATGCGCGCGCTCTCCACGCGCAACGATGATTGCCGCGCGGCCAGTCGACCCTTCGACCGCGATCGCGACGGCTTCGTGCTGGGGGAGGGAGCGGCGGTGCTCGTGATCGAGGGGCTCGAGCACGCCCTGGCCCGCGGCGCCCGCATTCTCGCCCATGTGCGAGGCTTTGCGGCCAACGCCGACGCGGCGCACATTGCCCAGCCCGCGGAAGATGCCGAGGGGGCCGCGCGCTGCATGCGCCTGGCGCTCTCCGACGCCGGCCTGGCGGCGGCGGACGTCGACCACCTGAATCCGCACGCCACCAGTACCCCCGCCGGCGATGCGGCCGAGAGCCGTGCGATCGTCTCGGTCTTCGGACGCCACGTGGAGAAGCTTGCCGTCTCGGCCACGAAGTCGACGACGGGGCACCTGCTGGGGGCCTCCGGCGCCGTCGAGGCGCTGTTGTGCGTCCGCTCCCTCGAGACCGGCGTGCTGCCTCCCACCATCAACCTCGAGCATCCGGATCCGGACTGCGCCCTCGATCACGTCACCAAGCAGGCCCGACGGCAGCAGATCTCCGTGGCCATGTCGAATTCGTTCGGCTTCGGCGGCACCAACGCCTGCCTGATCCTGGCGGCCGAGGCCCGCCTCAGCGCCGCCGGGGCCGGAACTCCGGGCGCAGGTCTGGCAAACTCCCATCTTCGGCCCCGGACCAGCGGGCCGCGTGGAGGTGAGCAGTGATGGGTGATCCCATCGTCATGGCCAGCGATCACCGGGGACGTGGCCTGAAGGACGAGATCGCGAGGCGTCTCGGTGCGGCGGGCCTCGAGGTCCGCGATGTGGGGACGAGCGAAGACGATCCCGTCGACTACCCGCTCTTCGCCGCCGTGGCGGCGCGGGCCGTCTCCGAGGGCGAAGCCGGCCGCGGGATCGTGATCTGCGGATCGGGCCTCGGAGTCGCGTATACCGCCAACCGCTTTGCGCGCGTGCGCGCCGCGTTGGTCCAGGATGTCGAGGCGGCCGAGCTTTCGCGCCGTCACAACGACGCGAACATGCTCGCGCTGCCGGCAGATCGCCTGGAGGCGGACGCCGCCTGGTCGATCGTTCGCGCGTGGCTCGACACCGAGTTCGAGGGCGGACGCCACGCGCGGCGTGTCGAGATGATCGACGCCGTGTCCCGCTCCGCCGGTTCCGCCCTCGCGCAGGGCGATCCGGAGATCTCCGCGCTGCTCCGCAAGGAGGCGCGGCGGCAGGCGCTGAATCTCGAGTTGATCGCTTCGGAGAACTTCGTCTCCGAGGCGGTGCTGGAGGCAGCCGGCTCGGTCCTGACCAACAAGTACGCCGAAGGCTATCCCGGTCGGCGGTATTACGGCGGCTGCGAGGTGGTGGACGACGTCGAGAATCTCGCGATCCTGCGCGCCAAAGAGCTGTTCGGCGCGGAACACGTCAACGTCCAGCCGCACGCGGGTTCGCAGGCCAACGAAGCCGTCTACCGCGCGGTGCTCGACGTCGGTGACACGGTGCTCGCCATGAATCTCGAGCACGGCGGTCACCTCACGCACGGCAGCCCCGTCAACTTCTCCGGCAAGCTGTACGACATCGTCCCGTACGGCGTGCGGCGAGATACCGAACGCATCGACTACGACGAGGTGCGCAAGCTCGCCCTCCTGCACCGGCCGAAGCTGATCCAATGCGGCACGACGGCCTACTCCCGCGTGATCGACTTCGACGCATTCCGTGGGATCGCCGATGAGGTCGGCGCGGTGCTGTTCGCGGACATCGCCCACATCGCCGGCCTGGTCGCCTGTGGGGTGCACCCGAGCCCGGTCGGCAAGGCGCACATCGTCACGACGACGACCCACAAGACGCTGCGCGGCCCCCGCGGCGGCCTCATCCTGTGCGACGCGGAGTACGCCCGGAAGGTCGACAGCGCGGTGTTTCCGGGCGGGCAGGGCGGTCCGCTGATGCACGTCATCGCGGCCAAGGCCGTGGCGTTCAAGGAGGCGCTCGCTGCCGGCTTCGAGGCCTACTGCAGCCAGATCGTCGCCAACGCGCGCGCCCTTGCCAGCGGGCTGTCCGAGCGCGGCTTCGCCATCGTGTCCGGCGGGACGGACACGCACCTGTTCATGATCTCGTTGGTCGATCGGGACACCACCGGCAAGGCGGCCCAGGTCGCCCTCGAGCGCGCCGGCATCACGACCAACAAGAACATGGTGCCCTTCGATCCCAGAAAGCCGGCGGTGACCTCCGGAATCCGGATCGGGACGCCGGCGGTGACGACACGCGGGATGGCGGAGCCCGAGATGGCGGAGATCGCGGGCCTGATCGAGCGGGCCCTCGCCCGTCCGGGCGACGTCGACACGCTCGACGCCGTACGGGAAGACGTCGTGTCCCTCTGTCGGCGCTTCCCGCTCTATCCCGGCCGCTGGGACGACTCCGACTGAGCCGTGCGCTGCCCGTACTGTTCGGATTCGAGCAACCGCGTGATCGACTCACGGCTCGCCCGCGACGGCAACGAGATCCGCAGGCGCCGGGAGTGCGCCGAGTGCGGGCGGCGCTTCACGACGCGCGAACGCGTCGACCAGGTTCTGCCGAAGATCGTCAAACGCGACGAGCGGCGCGAGGAGTTCCAGCGAGAAAAGCTGCTGATCGCGGTGCAGAAGGCGTGCGAGAAGCGACCCGTGAGCGCGGACGACGTGGAGCGCCTCGTCGACCGCGTCGAGCGCCACGCCCACGAGCTGGGCGAGAAGGAGGTCACCAGCGCGCTGATCGGCGAGCGCATGATGGACGAGCTCGTGGCCCTCGACCCCCTGGCCGCGGCGCGCTTCGCCTCGGTGTTCCGGAACTTTCATGGGGCAGAGGACTACTCGGACTTCTTCGCCAGCATCGAAGGACGAACGCGTGACCGGGACCATGAGTCCTGAGGATGCCATGCGCCTGGCCCTGGCCCAGGGACGCAGGGCGGCGGGTCGGACCTTCCCGAACCCGTCCGTCGGCGCCGTGGTGTTCCGGGGAGATCGGGTGCTGGGGCGCGGCCGCACGCGTCCCGTCGGCGGCCCCCACGCGGAGACCGTGGCGATCGACTCCGCGGTGCGCCGACACGGGGCGCGGGCGGTGCGAGGCGCGTCGATGGCCGTGACGCTCGAGCCGTGTTGTCACGTCGGGCGCACGGGCCCGTGCAGCGAGGCGATCACGCGCGCGGGCCTGCGGCGGGTCTACATCGGTGCCCGGGATCCGCATCCGGAAGTGGCCGGACGCGGGCTGCGGAGGCTGCGCCGCGGCGGCGCCGACGTCACGGCGGGGGTGCTGCGGGACGCGTGCTGCGAGCTGCACCGGGGCTTCTTCTCGGTCTGGGAGCACGGCCGGCCGTTCGTCAGCTTGAAGCTGGCGAGCACGCTCGACGGACGCACCGCGACGGCGCGGGGCGAGTCGCGCTGGATCACCGGTCCGGCGGCGCGAGCGGTCGTGCAGCGCCTGCGTGCCCGGACGGACGCCGTCCTCGTCGGCTCGGCGACCGTGCTCGCCGACGACCCCGAGCTCGTCGCCCGGAGGGGGGATCGGGTGGTGCATCGGCCGGTGCGCGTCGTGGTGGACGCGCAGCTCCGCGTTCCCGCGACGGCCCGGCTGTTTCGCGGCGAAGAGCGCCAAACCTGGGTACTCTGCGCCGCGAGCGCCCCAGCAGGGCG
>JBHHVG010000172.1:0-6607 GCA_046754165.1 Myxococcota bacterium | reverse complement strand
GGGAGTCGAGCGCGACCCCGGAATCGGCGTGCATGGCGTCGAGCACGTCCCGGGCGGTGAGCGACTCGTCACTCTTCACCACGACGGCCAACGGTGACTCGCCCCATTTTCCAGAGGCCATGCCGATCACCGCGACGTCGGCGACTCCCGGGTGCCCGGCGATCACATTCTCGATCTCGGCGGGGTACACGTTCTCACCGCCGGAGATGATCATGTCCTTGATGCGGTCCTGGATGTAGATGTAGCCGTCGGCGTCGATGGCGGCGATGTCTCCGGTGTGCAACCAGCCGTCGATGATGGCCTCCGCCGTCGCGTCCGGGCGGTTCCAGTACCCCAGCATGATGTGTGGCCCGCGGACGAGCACTTCGCCGGTCTCGTTGGCACCGACTTCGTTTCCATCCGGGTCGACGACCTTCACGTCTGTATGGAAGAACGCCTTCCCCGTCGAGCCGGCGCGGGAGACCGCTTCGCCCGGTGCGATCAGGCACGCCGGACCGCACGTTTCGGTGAGGCCGTAGACCTGGTGGATCTCGATTCCCATGGCTGCGTACTTCTCGATGAGCGTCATGGGAACCGGCGCCGCGCCGGTCATCACCCAGCGAAGTGTCGAGATGTCGTGCGCCTCGGAGTCGTACGTCTGGAGCATGAAGTTCAGCATCGCGGGGACGGCGAGGGTGACGGTGATCTTCTCTTCCGAGAAGATCTCCCAGACCTTCACCGGATCGAAGGTCGACATGATCACCGCGGTTCCCCCTCTGTGGAAGACGGAGACCAGCGGGTTCAGGGCCCCGACGTGGAAGAATGGCAGGCAGATCAGGTAGCGGTCGTTCCAGCGCACGTCGGCGGTGATGAGCGACGTGATGGAAGACCACATCGCGGTGTTGTGCGAGTGCATCACGCCCTTGGGACGGCCCGTGGTGCCGGACGTGTACATGATGAACAGGAGATCGTCGTCCGATGCGCCGATGGGAGGTTCATCCGCGCTCGCCCGGGCGAGCATGTCCTCGTAGCCGATCGCGAAGTCCGGGCGGTCGTCCGCCTCGCCCACGTGGATCCAGGTACGGACCGACGTGGCGTCGGAGCCGCGCGAATGCAGGTCGGCCACGACGTCCGCGAAAGCCGAGCCGAACACCAGGGTGCTGGCTCCGGAATCGGTGAGGATGAACGACAGTTCGTCCGCCACGAGCCGGAAGTTCAACGGGACGATGGCGCCGCCCATCTTCGCGGTGCCAAAGAAGGTCTCGAGGAACTCCGGGCCGTTCAGGAGCAGCGTCGCGAGCCGATCACCGCTGCGCAGGCCGTGGTCGACGATCCCATTGGCCAGCCGGTTGCAGCGGGCGTTGAGCGCCTCATAGCAGAGGCTCTGGCCGCTGGCGATGTCGACCAGCGCTTCGCCGTTCGGATCGAGCGCGGCGCGCTTGGAGATGAAGAGTCCGAGGTTTCTTTTCATGCCGCCTCCGCATCCGTGAGAACCGTCGCGCCGGGTCCCCCCGCACAGTCGAGCACCGGTCCGCGGGGGCGAGGGCCTCCCCCGCATGCGGTTCGCCGGTGATCGACCGGATTCTGACAGCAATTGCGCGCCACCGGACACATTTTTTCGGCCTGTCCTCGCGGCGCCGGGCTAGACTGGGGCTGGGGGAGAGTCGGGAGTCTCGCGTGGAACAGCTCAGTGGTCTGGACGCCTCCTTCCTCTATTTCGAGACCCAGAACGCTCCGACCCATATCGGCTCTTTCGCGATCTACGACCAGTCCACGGCGACCGGAGGCCGGGTCACCTTCAAGGGGATCCTGGCCAACGTCGAGAGCCGCCTCCACCTGGCGCGCTGCTTCCGCCAGAGGCTGGCTCGGGTCCCCCTGGACCTCGACCACCCCTACTGGATCGAGGATCCGGAGTTCGACATCGAGTTCCACGTCCGCCACATCGCCCTGCCAGAGCCCGGCGACTGGCGGCAGCTGTGCATCCAGGTGGCCCGCATTCACGCCCGGCCTCTCGATCTCTCGAAGCCGCTGTGGGAGATGTACGTGATCGAGGGCCTCGACAACGTCGACGGCGCGCCGCCGGGGAGCTTCGCGGTCCTGACCAAGATCCATCACGCGGCGATCGATGGCGTTTCGGGTGCCGAGCTGGCGGCGGCCATCCACGACGTCGAGCCGAACGGCGCGCCGCCGCCACCCGACAAGTCCTGGGTTCCGGAACGCGCCCCCAGCTATTTCGAGCTCGGCGTGCGGACCACCGTGAACAACCTCAAGAGCCCGTTCCGGTTCGCGCGCGCGCTTCGCCGCACCGCACCAGGGCTGGCCAGACTCTTCCGCGGCAACCCGGAAAAGGAAGTAGAGAACTCGGGTCCGGTGCCTCGCACGCGCTTCAACGCGGCGGTTTCGAGCCACCGCATCGTCGAGGGCCGCGCCTTTTCGCTCCAGGATATCCGAGACATCCGCAAGCGCATCCCCGGTGCGACGGTGAATGACGTCATGCTGGCGGTGTGCAGCGGCGCCATGCGGAAGTATCTAGAGCACCACGGCGAGCTGCCGGACGAGACGCTCTCCGCGATGGCGCCGATCTCCGTGCGCACCGAGGCGGAGCGCGGAATCGCCGGCAACGTCATCTCGATGATGAGTGTGGCACTTCACAGTGACGAGTCGGACCCGCTCGAACGCTTGCGCAAGATTCACGAGACCACCAAGGCGTCGAAGGCCACCGCCGCTGCCGTGGGTGCGCGCACCATGACGGACGTGTCGCAGTTCATGCCGGGGATGCTGGCCGGACTGGCGGTGCGGGCGTACACGCGCCTCCGCCTCGCAAATCGCGTACGGCCCTTCCTCAACACGATCATCACCAATGTTCCGGGGCCCCAGGTTCCGCTCTACTTCACCGGTGCGAAGATGGTCTCCCTCTACGGGGTCGGCCCAGTGGCTGACGGCATGGGGCTCATCCACCCGGTCTTCAGCTACTCCGGCCGCATCAGCATCTCGGTGACCGCCTGCCGGAAGCAGATGCCGGATCCGGGCTTCTACGCCTGCTGCCTCCAGGACTCCTTCGACGAGCTCCAGGAGGCCGCCGAGGCGTCGGCGCCCTGAGACGAGACGGTCGGCCGACCCGGGTGCGGGCCTGGGATCTCAGTGCTGGTCGAGGATCTCGAGGTAGCGGTTTCGGATCGCGCGGATCTCCTCGTCGAGGCTCTCGAGGGTCCAGTGGGAGGTGTCGACGGGCGGCAGGATCACCGCCTCGACCGTCGACGGGCGCACCACCAGCGCGTCCTTCGGCAGCGCGTCGAGCACGTTGCGGAAGACCACGGGCACGATCGGAACGCCGGCCTGCATTGCCATGCGGAACGCGCCCTTCTTGAACCGGCCCAGGCGGGGCGTGGGCGAGCGCGTGCCCTCCGGCGCGATCACCAGCGATCGCCCCTGGCGCAGGGCATCGACCACCGGCTTCAGGGCCTCGATGGCCTTGGCCGTGTCGGCGCGGTCGACGAAGACGACGCCGGCCGCGCCGAAGAGGGGCCCGAAGATCGGGTTTCGGCGGATCTCCTGCTTGCCGACGCCCGTGAGATCGCGACGCATCAGCTTGAACATCAGCACGGCGTCGAGCGCGCTCTGGTGGTTGAAGATGAAGACGGCGGGCCGTTGCGACCAGAGGTGCTCCTCGCCCTCGACGCGCAGGTCGATGCCCGCGAGGGACGTCGCGAGGTCTCCCCAGATCGAGCCCGCGACATTGACGGCCTCCCGGAACGAGCCGTTCACGATCCCGGCCGCGGCGCCCGCCCATAGCGATGGCGCGAGGCTCGCGTAGCTGAGCCCGGTGCGGACGATGTCGGCGGCGCTCGGGCGGCCGCGGCTCTTGAAACGCCGCACGCGCCAGCGCCGCTCCTTCGAGATCTGGGCGAGCTGACGGTTCGGGTTCAGTGGCCTGGGTCGGCCCACGAGCTCGAGCAGCGGCAGGTCTTCGTGGCTGTCGGTGTAGAAGTAGCTCTTCTCGAGATCGAGATCGCAGCGCGAAGCCAGGTCGAGCGCGGCTTCCGCCTTTCCGACGCCATAACACGTGGGGTGCACGACCTCTCCGGTGAAGCAGCCGTTCTCGACGGCGAGCATCGTGCACACGACGTGGTCGATGTCCAGGTTCTTCGCCAACGGCTCCACCTGGTAGCGCGTCGCGGACGAGATGATCGCGACTGTGTGCCCCATCTCCTGGTGTGCGTGCACGAGGGCCCGCGATTCCGGGTAGATTTGCGTGGCCAGGTGCTTCTCGAACACCTCTTCGCCGATCTCTTCGAGCACCGATTCGGACAGACCCCGATAGGCTGCGGTCGTCGCAGACATCATCCCGGAGAAGCCGGTCCGGCCGACCGCGAAGGAGAGGGCACCCAGCAGGGACTCGGCGATCTCCCGCGGCGCCATGCGCCCCGAAACCAGCCGCTCCCGGAAGAACGCGGTCGCGGAGAAGCCCGCCAGCAGCGTCTGGTCGAGGTCGAAGAAGGCTCCGACCTTCGGGCCGGAGGGTCCCGTGTGGATCTCGCGAGTGAGGCGCGCGTGCAGGCTCATGTCGTCCACCCACTATGCCCGCGCGGAGCGAAAATATCGAGCTCGCGGTGACCCCGATGGGCCGGAGATCCCCGCTACCATTCGCCCATGAAGCCGGCATTGGCCCTGTGCTTCTTCGTTTCGGGTGCGACGAGCCTCGTGCTGGAAGTCGCCTGGGCCAAGGAGCTGTCGTACCTCCTCGGCAACACGCTCTACGCGATCTCGACGGTGGTCGCCGCATTCATGGCCGGGCTCGCGTTCGGAAGCTGGCTCGCGAGTCGATACCTGAGAGATCTCCGGCACTCGCTGCGCAGCTATGCCCTGCTGCAGTGCGCCATTGCGCTCTGCGGCTACTTCTCCATTCCAGTCCTGCGCGGCGCGGCCGGGATCTTCGAGCCCCTCTACGGCGAGTTCGCGGGACATCCAGTCGCCTTCCTGACCGCCCGCTTCGCGGTCGTCCTCGCCTTGATGTCGGTTCCCGTGACGTTGATGGGGATGACGCTCCCGGTCGTGGTCGGCGGTTTCCGTCGGGAACCCGGCCCCTACGCCAGGGCGACCGGCCTGCTCTACGGGGTCAACACCCTCGGCGCAGTGACGGGGACGCTCACGGCGGGATTTGCGCTGATCCCGGCTCTCGGTCTGGCGGTGACCTGCGCCTCGGTGGGGCTCGTCGACGCCGCTGTCGGCGTCATCGCGTTCTGCCTGCACCGCGCGACGTCACGGAGCGACGGGGGCGTCGACCGGGTGTCCGCGGCGCCGACGGCCCCGGCAGCGGCCATGCTCGGGCCGCGCGCAAGGGCGGTCTCGCTTCTCTATTTCGGGTCCGGCCTGGTCGCCATCGCCCTCGAAGTAACCTGGTTTCGCTATCTCGTCTACGTCTTCGGCCCGACTGCCGACGCCTTCTCGGTGATGCTCGGGATCTACCTCGCGGGAGTCGGGCTCGGCAGCGTACTCGGCGCGCGCCTCGTCGCCCCGTCGGGCAGCTCCGTCGAACGCGTCGCGTTGCTCCAGATCGTCGTCGCGGCACTCGTCTTGCTGGCGACGCTCGCCTACAACGACCTTCCGAGCTGGTACATGGGTCTCTACTGGAAGCTGCCCTCCGGCGACGCGGATCTGTCCGCGGCGCTGGCCCAGGCGGCGACCGGCGCGTTCGTGGTGCTGCCTGCAACTCTCGCCATGGGCGCGCTGTTCCCGAGCGTGGTGCGCTGCTTCGCGGGCGTCGCGCGGCAGCCGGTCGCAGCGGAGCGCGGCGTGGGCCTGCTCTACGCGCAGAATACCTGCGGCGGCATCCTGGGCAGCCTGCTGGCCGGATTCTGGCTCCTGCCCGGATTCGGCCTCTGGAACGCCCTGCTGGCGGCGAGTGCCACCAGTCTCCTGATCGGGATCGGCTTCCTTCTGCTCTCGAGTGCCAGGGCTTCGCGCAAGGCCGCCATCGCAGCCGGCGCGCTGGCGGTGGTCTTCGCCCTGGGCTTCGGAAGCCCCAAACCAGACCTGCTCGCGCTCAACCGCGGGCTCAATCTCGTGTTCTTCAACGATCCGGAGTTCGATGCGTCGGCAGTGGCCCAATACGAGGCGGACCGACGCCTGCTCTTCTACCGCGAAGGCGTCAACGCGAGTGTCGCCATCACGGCCAACGACGGCGGTGACGGCGCGCTGGCACTTCGCGTTTCGGGCAAGCCGGTCGCGAGCACGGGGCTCGTCGCGCGGACGCATCTCGAGATGCTCGGACAGCTCCCGGTGCTGTTTGCCAGGAGTCCGCGCCGTGTGGCGGTGGTGGGCTTCGGCGCCGGCGTCACCGCGGGGGCCGTGCTGGCGAGCCCACTGGTGGAGGCGTTGGACGTCGTGGAGCTCGAGCCGGCGGTGATCGAGGCCTCTCGTTACTTCGCCCAGAGCAACGGGGACCCGCTGGCCGACGACCGCACACGCATCGTCGTCGAAGACGGCCGTACGTTTCTCCGGTACACGAGCCGGAAGTACGACGTGATCACTGCGGATCCGATCAGTCCTGTGGCAGCCGGGGCGGCCAATCTCTATACGACCGGTTTCTACGAGGTCGCCAGCCGACGGCTGGCCGAAGGCGGCGTGT
>JBHHVG010000171.1:0-6618 GCA_046754165.1 Myxococcota bacterium | reverse complement strand
GCGGCGATGGCCAGGGTGTAGGCCGCCAGCAGCCCGGCACCGGCCAGGCACGCCGCGGCGGCGACGCCCGGGACGACGCAGCCGATCGCGATCGCGAACTCGAGCGCCACGACGACGGCCGCCGCGGAGGAGACGGCCCGCTCGGGCAGCACGCGGTATCCGGCCAGCGCCCTGCGAAAGGCGGACGGGTCGCGGAGCTTGTGCCCGGCCGCGGAGAGGAACAGCAGGGCCGCCGCGGCGTGCAGGGCGCGTTGCACGACGGGATCGAAGGGCACCTCGCCGATCACGGCGCCGCTCCGGTCTGCCGGAAGGGCGCCTGGACCACGACGTTGGTCATGTTGCCGGTGTACACCCGCCCGAGGAAGTCACCGGAGAGCGCGTCGTATGTGGCAACACCGCCGGAGAACAATCCGGTGGTGACGAGCCGCGGATCGTCGTCCTGGGTCACGGCGATACAGTCGATGCCCAGCTCGGGAGTGGACTTCATCGCCAAGTTCGAGATCCAGTCGACGAGCCAGCTCCAGCGGGGCCCTCCGTCGATCGGCACGCCGAGATAGGTGAAGCCGGGGCTCTGGAGCTCGATGCGCAGGATGCGCGCGCGGGTTGCGAGGTCGTAGACCCAGACCTCGGTGCCTCCCTGTTTGTGGCTGTCCGGGCCGCCCTGATGCATCAGGGCGTAGGCGTGACCCGTCGCCTCGTGCACCGCGAAGTGCTGCGCTCCGCCGATCTTCCAATCCTGTGCTCGGTCGTCGTCGGAGAGCAGAGACCAACGCTCCTCGAACTCCGGCGCGCCGGCGGCGAAGCGGACTGGGTGCACCCAGCCTTCGAAGGACACGAACAGCCAGCGATCCCGCCAGCGCGCCGCCTTCTCCGTCACGGGATCGCTCTCCGGGTCGAAGAACGGCGGCGACCGCTCCTTGCCGATCTCGTGGCCCTCGTCGTCGAGGGCCACGAGCAGCAGCGAGCCGTTCATGCAGAGCGCCGCGAAGCGCCGAGGCCCCACGGGATACACCAGGCCGCAGCCCGGTGTGGCGATCTCTTCGACGAAGCGCCGGCGCTCGAGGTCCACGATGCTCATCGACGTGGCCGGCGTGAGGTTGAAGATCGCGGCGAAACGATCGTCGTCGGACAGCGCGGAGTGCGCCTGAGGCGTCGAGCTGAACGCGCGCTTCGGCGGCAGCTCGATCTCGCTCACCGGCGCCAGGCTGCCGGCCGCGTAGATCGTGAGGACATCGCTGCGCACGCCGCGGCTCCCGCGGGAATAGTGGGTCTCCGCGACGTAGATCTCCGGCCGGCTCGCCGGATGCAGGGTCTGCGGGACGCCCCAGCCGGAATCGAGCAGGCCGAGGAGGTTGCCGTCGTCGACGTCCAACAGTGCGGCCCGGCGCCCGATGGCGTCGCCGATCACCACCCAGTGGGGCGAATAGGGCAGCGCGATCTGCGTGACATTCCCGATCGCTTCGACGGGCAGGTCCGCTCGAACGGGACCGCCGATCAGCGCGACCGCGGCGACCGCGGTCGCGAGCGTCCCGCATCCGCCTGCCGCCCGCCGCCCGGTGCATCGCATGGCGCCTAGACTCCACACTCGCCCGTGCGCTGTCAACCGGCGCGCCGGTGTCAGGGGAATGGGGCGGGGTGTACCCGCGAAGGGGAGGTCCACACGCGGCATCGGGTGGCCACCGCGTCGCAGCCGAGTGTGCCGTGCAGGCGTCGCTCTCCAGGTGGACTCAGAGGTCCACGGCGCCCGGCGTTCTCCCGTCAGGCTCGTGCGGGGACCGACTCGCCGGCGGGTGCCGTCTCGCGCAGGACCAGTGTCAGCAGCGCCGGCGCCAGCACGACGTCGGCCAGGAACGCCGTGATGATCGTGAATCCCGTGAGCAGGCCGAAGTAGTAGAGATTCGCCATCGACGCCCACATGTAGATGAAAAAGCCCACGGACAGCACGAGGCTGGTGAAGAGCAGCGCCTGCCCGGTGGTGCGCATCGTCTCGCGCACGGCTTCTCGCACGTCGCCGCTCCGCGCGTAGTAGCGCCGGAAGTTGTGCATGAAGTGGATGGTGTCATCGACGGCGAGCCCCATGGCGATGCTTCCGATCAGCAGCGTGAAGGCGTCGAGCGGAAAGCCGGCCCAGCCCATCAGACCCAGCGTGATCAGGATGGGCGTCAGGTTCGGGATCATGCTGAGCAGGCCGATGCGGAGGTCCCCGATCAGGAAGATCAAGAGCGGCGTGATCACGAGAAACGCGATCGTGTAGGATCGGGCCATGCTGGTGATGATGGCGTTGAGGGTGCGGCCCATGGTGGCCATCAGGCCGGTGACGACGAAGCTGGCCTCACCTCCCAGGATCTCCGAGAACTTCGCCTCGACCTCATCCATGAAGCCGTCGTACTGCACGGCGTCTACCATGGGCAGCTTCATCGTGAAGCGCGCCGTGCGAAACTGGCTGTCGACCAGTTCTTCGAGATCGTCGGAGCCGCTGTTCTCGAAGAGCAACAGCTCCTGGGCCACGAGCTGGCGATCGTCGGGAATGACGTAGGATTCGGCCCGGTTCTCGTTGAGCGCCTGGTGGGTCTCCTTGACGACGTCGGCCAGGGAGATGGTCTTGCCGATGAAGAGATCCCTGCGCTGGATGGATGCAGAGTACTGGCGCATCCGGTCCATGCGCGTCAGCAGCTCGGGGTCGTGCAGGCCGTTCTCCTCTCCCGAGTCCACCAGCACCTCCACGTAGCCGGTGCCCTTGAGCTTTACGTCCATGAACTCGCTCGAGAACCGGAACGAATCGTCTTCGGGGAACCACTTGATGGGGTCGTGGGAGAATCGCAGCTGAAGGGCACCCAGCACGGCGATGGCGAGGAGGCCCACCGTCGCGATCACGGTGGTGGCGGCGAAGCGCGTGCCGAGATCGCCGAGGCCGACCAGCGCGCGCGTTGCCAGTCGGGTGCTGCGGTAGGGGGTGGGCGCGTGGCTGCGCATGGGAAGGATCGCGATCAGCGCGGGGACCAGCACGATGGTGAGCAGCAGCGAGATCATCACGCCGGCCGCTCCCGAGAGCCCGAATTCGGCGATGGGCGCGATCTCGGCCGCCATGAACGACATCAGACCTGCGGCGGTGGTGACGCTCGTCATCACGATGGCGAGGCCCGACTGGCCGAGCGCCGCGGCGACGGCGTCCTCCTTGCTGCCACCGCGCCGGTGGGTCTGGAAGAAGATGACCAGGATGTGGACGCTGGCTCCCACGCCCACTGCCAGCAGGAAGGATGGAAGAATCTGCACCGGTAGCGAGATGTTGATCCGGGCGTACGCCATCATCCCCAGCGTGCAGACGAGCGACAGCACCGCCACCACCAGCGGCACCACGACGCCCACCAGGCGCCGGAAGAGCAGCGCCAGCAGCAGCGTGATGGCCGCAATGGCCAGCGATGTGAAGCGCGCCATGTCCGAGAGCATCGACTTCAGCAGCCGGTCGATCATGATGGGCGAGCCCGCCACGTAGATCTCGAAGTCCGGCGCCTGGTAGCGCGCCACCACGGCCGACACCGCCGCGACGATCTCGGAGTTCTCCTCACCCGTGAGAAAGGGGCGTCTCGGCAGCGCGCCGCTCGTCTGCGACTCTTCGAATCCCGAGAGCGCGTCGATCTCGTCAGCGAGCGACGAGTAGGCGTCGGTCTGGATCATGACCGTGGTGACCCGGCCGTCGTTCGAGAGCAGCAGGTTGCGGTAGAGCGGACGACTGAGTGCGCGCTCGCGGATCTGTGCCAGATCTTTCGGAGTCTCGGGCCAGTCCGCGAGCAGCTCTTCGACCACGAGATCGTCGCCCTCGCCGCGCGTGTCGCGGGCGTTGATCAGGCTCGAGACCTCTTGGAGGTTCGGCACCTCCGCCTCGAGGTCGCGGTGCAGGTTCCGGAGCTTCTCGAGGAAGTCGAGGTCGAAGATCTCCGGCGCCTCGATGGCGATCACCAACCGTTCGTCTCGGCCGAAGGCGTTGCGGAAGTCATTGTAGGTGAGGCGAACCGGGTCGTCCTCGTAGAGGAATCCCTCGACAGACGTGTCCATCACCAGGTTCGGCAGCTGGCTGGCGAGCACCAGGATGACGACCGAACAGGCGGCGACAGTCGCCCACGGGTGGCGGTAGACCTGATGTCCCCAGACCGAAAGCGCCGCCTCGAACCGATCTCTCATGTCGGGTCCTGCCCCTCCCGGCTTGCCGTCCGCAGGGCGTTTCGCGGGTCTCCTGCTTTTCGGAGATTCAGACGGACGCTTGAATGGCCCCGCGCAGGCGGATCATTCGCCCCCATCCCCATTTCCTCGGTAGCCGTCCTCTTTGCGCTTGCCATGCCGCCGGGGAACGGCAACCCTCTGCGCGATGGAGTCCCTGCCGAAGCGACTGACCCCGGAAGAGAAGAAACGCAAGCTGCGCGAGCGCCGGAAGCGGCTGCGCCGTGATCGCCTGCAGGCGGCCGGCGACAGCGGTCTGCTCACCTGGGCACAGCAATGGCTGCGCGCCGCGATCCTCCGGATCGGAAAGGCGAGCCGTCCCGTCTTCGATGGTGCCATCGCGCGCTTCTCGGCCTATCCGGACGCTGGCTACCCAGACCCCTCGTTCTTCCCCTGGGTACCGGAGATCGAAGCCAAGACCGAGGTGATCCAGAAGGAGCTGGAGGTGCTGCTCCGAGACGCGAGCCGGCTGCCCGAGCTGCGCGTCCTTTCACCGGATCACAGCCGCATCGCCGACTCCGGCAAGTGGCGCGCCTTCTTCCTGATGGGCTACGGCCATCGCGCGGAACTCGGTGTTCGCCTGTGCCCGGAGACCATGGCCGCACTCGAGAAGGTTCCCCGCCTCGAGTCCGCGTTCTTCTCGGTGCTGCTGCCCGGGATGCACATTCGACGGCACCGGGGACCCACGAAGTCCCTGGTCGTGTGCCATCTCGGATTGCGGGTGCCCGCGGACAGCGAGAAGTGCGTGATTGCGGTCGATCGCGAGAAACGTCCGTGGGTCGAGGGCGAGGTCCTCATCTTCGACGACACCCACAAACACGAGGTGTGGAATGACACGGACGAGATGCGCGTGGTGCTGTTGATGCACGTGCGGCGACCATTGCGCTTTCCGGGCTCGCTGGTCGGTGATTTCATCTTCAACGCCATCCGCTTGAGCCCGTTCGTGAAGGATGGGCGGCGAAACGTCGAGAAATGGGAGAAGACCTTCAACCTCGATCAGGCGCCGACCGACGCCTCGGCCGCCGATTGATCTGGACGCAGCCAGCCCGCGTCCTTCGGGAACGGGCCCGTGTGTCGGGAGATCCCCGGAAGCGCCGATCGGACGAGTCGACTAGTATCAGGGCTCGGTGAGGTCAGGACGGGCAGGAGACCCCTCCGCACCGACGGGCATCCTGTTCGCATTGCAGAGGCCCCATGTCGCAACTGGCGAAGGCGACGCAACCCACGCGCCGCGAGTCCGGCGGCCCGGCGGAGCGCCGCCTGCTGGCCGAGTGCTTCGCCGATGTCCGCGCCTACACCCTCGCCCTCTGCGAGCCGCTCGCGGTCGAGGACCACGTCCTCCAGAACATGCCGGATGTGAGCCCGACGAAGTGGCACCTGGCGCATACGACCTGGTTCTTCGAGCGCTTCATCCTGGCCCGCACCGTGTCGGACTACGGCGCGTGGGAGCCCCAGTACTACACCCTGTTCAACTCGTACTACCATGCGTTTTCCGAGATGCATCCCCGACCGGAGCGCGGGCAGCTGTCGCGACCAACCGTGCGGGAGGTGCTCGACTATCGCCGCGCGATCGATGCCCGGCTCTGCGACCTCATCGACTCCTGCGACGCGGCGACCTTCGAGGAGATCTCCGAGCTGGTGGAGCTCGGCTGCCATCACGAGCAGCAGCACCAGGAGCTGATCCTGACGGACATCAAGTACAACCTTTTCCGCAACCCGCTGCTTCCCGTCTACCGCGAACGCGCAGCGAGTGACCCTCGCCTCCGGGCGAAGAGCGAATGGGAGTTCTTCGAGGGCGGAGTTCGCGAGATCGGACATGCCGGGCCCGGCTTCGCGTTCGACAACGAGGGCCCGCGCCACGAGGTGCTGCTGCGACCGTTCGTGCTGGCAACGCTCGCCGTGACGAACGCGGAGTTCCTGGGCTTCGTGGAAGACAAAGGGTACGCGCGGCCGGAGTTCTGGCTCGATCTCGGCCATGCCCGGATCCGGGAGACCGGGCAGAGCCACCCGCTGTACTGGCAGCCGCAGGGCAACCGCTGGCAGCAATACACGCTGGCGGGCCCGGCGGCCCTCGAGCCCGATGAGCCGGTGTGCCACGTCAGCTTCCTGGAGGCGGACGCCTTCGCGCGCTGGGCCGGAAGGCGTCTCCCGAGTGAGGCCGAGTGGGAAGTGGCGGTGGCTTCGCTGCCGATCGAGGGGAACTTCGCCGACCGCGGCCGCCTCCATCCGGAAGTCGCTGCTGTCGCTCCGGAGACCGGCATCCGCCAGGCCTTCGGTGACGTCTGGGAGTGGACCGCCAGCCCCTACCTCGGCTACCCGGGCTTTCGTCCGGCCCCGGGGGCCGTCGGCGAATACAACGGCAAGTTCATGTGCAACCAGTACGTGCTGCGCGGTGGCTCGTGT
>JBHHVG010000170.1:0-6624 GCA_046754165.1 Myxococcota bacterium | reverse complement strand
CCACCGTCGCCTCGGAGGGCTCCTCGCCAGGGGCGCGCCCGAGCGTCGGGTCGCCGACCCCCGCATTCTTCTGCCGAGACGGCCGGGAGCCCTTGGGATGAGACAGCGGCGGAAGCGGCAGGTCGTGCTCATGGTGAGCTTCACCGCGCTCGCGATCGGCTGCGCCGGCCATCGCGCCAAAGCGCCCCACGTGGGGATTGCGCCCCTCTGGAGGGACTTCCTGGAGATGGAGCCGCAGCGCGCCATGGCCATTGCGGGGGAGCCCGATGGGGTCTGGGTGGGCGCCGTCAGCGGCGGCCACGATACGCGGCTCGACGCCGAGCAGAGCGTCCTCGCCGAGTGCCGCAGAAGCCGCGCGAACCGCCGCATGCAGGCGGCTTGCCGGCTCTACGCCACGGGATCGGAGATCGTCTGGAAACGCAGGTGATCCGCGCTGTCCGGGCCGGTTCATCCGGACGACGGTCACCGCGCTCCGGACGGTGCTGACGCCCGTGCGTCAGCCAGCGGCGGGTCGATGACCTGCGGGTCGCTCTGGGCGGGACCTGGAGATTGCTCAGTCCTTCAGGTCGTCGGGCGTCGGCTCGCTCGGTGCGGCCAGACGAGGCGGCCCTGCGGGAGCCGTCCGCGCCTTCGCACGGGCCTCCTCGGAGAGAGGCGACGCGTCGATCCAGGCGTCCGCCGCAGCGGCATCCTTCTGTCGCCAGCGCTGGGCCGTCGCGACGAAGGCGAACTCGCGATCCCGATCGTTCTCGATGATCGCGGCCCACTTCATTGCCTTCTCCGGATCGCGAAGGGCGGCCAGGACCACGTAGGAGTTGGCCGCCGGCCGGAGCCAGTCTTCGGCGCCGTCGGGCCCGATCGCCTCGAGGTAGGCGGTGGCCGCCGTGCGATCCACCGCCAGCCACTCCCGATAGCCCTTGAGGACCGCGAGCCCCCGCTCCAACCCGGCCGGGGCCTTGGACAGCCACTCCATCATCGCCGGGCCGTCGCGGCGGGCCCAGCGAACGGCGATGCCCGACATCATGTTCGATCCGTAGGGACCCTGGCAGTGCGCGTCACACCAGGCCACGGCCGCCGCCAGATCGATGTTGGCGAGCTCGTTGCCGACGCGGCGAAAGGCGTTCAGCTTGAAGTCCGGGTCTTCGTCGGAGATCGCCTCGGCCCAGCGCGCCACGGCCTCCGGGCCGTCGCGTTGGATCGCCCGCCGGGCGAAGGCGCTGAGGGCGCGCTGGCGCGAGAACCCGACCCCGAGGCCCTGGATGAAGTCCTCCAGGCCGGGGAGGCCGGAGTCGAACCAGCCGCGGACCAGCGCCCTCTCGGCGAACGAGGCGTTGTGGTTCGGGCTGATCCGCATGCCTTCGACCGCGCTCGCGGCGGCCGCGGGATCGGCGTGGGCCCATACCTCGACGGCGGCCGCCCCGGTCGACAGCGCGATCCAGTAGGGCATGCGGAACAGCCCGGCCATCGCTGCGGCTCGGGGCTCGTGCAGGGCCCAGAAGCGCACCAGCAGCACGTAGCTGACGGCGTCGCGGTCGATGCGGGATGGCTCGAAGAGCAGCGTTTCGACGGCGGGCACGGCCTCCGGTCCCAGCGTGGGCAGGAGTGCCAGCAGTGCCGAGGTTCTCTCGAACAGGTCCGGCTCGCCCAGCACCTCGAGGAGCGCATCGCGGGCCGCGTCGGCAGCGAGCGGGTCTGCGCCGTCGGGAGGCGCCGGCGTCGCAAAGGTTGCGACGGGGCGCTCGCCGGGATAAGCCGGGGCCTTGGGCGTCGGCTTGTACGCGTACGCTTGATAATCTGTTTCTGGGGCCAGGAAGCGGCCGATCGAGAATCCGAGCAGGCCGACCCCCGTCAAGGCCAGGACGGCGGCGACGACATTCGATTTCGACATGGGGCGGGAGCTTACGATCGAATCCCACGACTCGCTAGAGCGCGAACGACGCCCGGCCGCGCGCCGGCGACTGTTCGTTGCCGTCACGACACTGATTCCCTTTCTCGTCTTCGCATCGGCCGAGATCGCACTGCGGCTGCTGGGCGTCGGAGACAGCTACCCCCTCTTCGTGGACGCGACCAACAGGCCCGGGTACCTCGAAGCCAACCCCCGCGTGATCGAACGCTTCTACCCGCGCGCGCCGGACCTCGCCATCGACCCGATCCCGTTCGCGCGGGTGAAGCCGCCGGGCAGCTACCGCATCGTCGTCCAGGGGGGATCGACGGCGGCCGGCTTCCCGTTCGGACGTTGGGGGGGGCTGGCGGGCATGCTCGGCGATCGCCTGGAGGCGGCCTTCCCGGACCGGGAGATCGAGGTCATCTCGACGGCCATGGCCGCCGTCAACTCCTACACGCTGCTCGATTTCAGCGACGAGATCATCGACGTGCAGCCCGACGCCATCCTCGTCTACGCGGGCCACAACGAGTATCTCGGGATCCTGGGAGTCGCCTCCGCCCTGAGCTCGGCGGGCTCGCGGACGGCGACCCGGCTGCACATCGCGCTCCGCCGTCTGCGGCTCTACCAGGCAGCACAAGGGACGATCGGGGCGCTCCGGGCCGGCTTCGGATCGCCCGGACGCGAGGCCGCAGGAGACCGGGGAGCGCTGATGTCGCTCGCGGCGGCCGGCGCGAAGATCCCCTTCGGATCGGACGTCGACCGCCGCGGCGCGCTCCAGCTCGAGGCCAATTTCCGGGCGATGTTCGAGAAGTACCGGGAGGCCGGGATTCCGGTCTACGTCGGCAGCCTGGTCAGCAACGAGCGCGACCAGCGACCGTTCGCAGGTGGACCCCCCCCAGACGCCGATCCGGTCGCCTGGCGGCGGCTCTGGCAGGCGTTCGTGCAGGCGGCCGAGGGGGGGCACACCGGCGCCCGACGACGTGCCCTCGCGGCGCTGCTGGCGCTGGACGACCGGGCGGCCGATCCGTGGTTCGAGCTCGGGCGCCTCGAGCAGGAGCAAGGCAACGCGGAGGCCGCCCGGCAGGCGTACCGCAACGCGAAGGACCGGGATGCCCTGCGCTTCCGCGCGCCCGAGGCCTTCAACGAGCGGATCCGCGCCCTGGCCGAACGGGACGGAGTCACGCTGGTCGACGTCCAGGCGCGCTTCGCGGCCGCGTCGCCCGATGGGATCGTGGGTGGCGAGCTGATGCTCGAGCACCTCCACCCGAACGCGGAGGGTTGCTTCCTGCTGGCCGACGCGTTCTTCGAGGCGCTGAAGCGCGACGGAGCGCTCGGGGACTGGTCCCGCGCGCCGAGTTCCGCGCGCGCGGTGCGGGACATGCCGATCACCGTCCTCGATCGGGTGTTGGCGGAGCACGCCGTGCGCGAGCTGATGGCCGCCTATCCGTTCTCCGAGACCACCCGGGAGGTCGCTTTTCCGCACCCCAGGAATCGGGTCGAACGACTGGCGCAGCAGCGCTTGGAGGGCGAGCTGGACTGGCTCTCGAGCATGGAGCAGCTGCACGACCTGCTCCGCGGCCGCGGTCGCCTCGGTCGGGCCATGGTGGTCGCGCGTCTGGTGGCGCAGGCCTATCCCCAGGAGGCGCAGGCGAACCTGGTCGCGGGGGTGGAGATGATGGAGCAGTGGCAGTACGCGCGGGCGCGCCGCTACATCGAGCGCAGCCTTCGCTCGAAGGCGGACGACCCGGATGCCCTCAACGCCCTCGTGCGCGCGAATCTGGCCCTCGGCGACGATTCACGGGCGCGGGAGAGCTTCGCCCGCCTCAAGGCCGTCGCACCGACGCATCCGGCCATCCTCGAGCTGGAGTCGATCGTCGCTCCGGCTCCCGCCGGAAGCTAGGACGGAATGTGCGGGTCCCAAAGGGGCCGGGAGGGTTCGCCGGGGCGGACCGGGGCGTCGTTCTCGGGGCAGGAGACGGCGGGTGGTCCCACGACGCCGGGTGCGCTGGCGGTCGCTTCCTCGCGCGCGTCCGTCCTCTGCGGCGCGGCACCGGAACAGATCGCCCGCCGCCGCCTCTCGTCCGCCGCCTTCTCCGGCTGGTGACGGGGGAAGCGCTCGAGCAACATCGCGACCGCGTCGTCGAGCTTCACGGCAGCATGCTCGCGCTCGTCCTGTGCGAACGTGGCGCGCCAGAGCGTTCCGCCACGGGCTCGCACGGCGCCGATGGCGAGCCGCAGCTCGGTGTAGCGGTGGGTCACCTTCTGGGTGCCCTCGATCACGTACGACGGGGACGAGTGGAGGCTCGAGAGCTCGTAGACGGCGCTCGGCTCCACCACCACCACGAGGTGTCGACGCCGCGCCAGCCGGTAGTGGACGTAGAAGTCGGGACGGACTCCCGCTCGCCGGAAGCCGTTCTCGAGCAGCTGCCGTTCGATGAGCCGGGCGAGCTTGGCGTCGAGCGCCGCGGCGTTTCCGTGCGTGACCTCGACTCTCGCACCTTCCCGCGGCAGCCAGTTCCAGGTCTGGTACTTCGAGAGGTCCTCGCGCTCGTCGAACACGACGTCGATACCTGTCGCGCAGTGGGTCCCGAGGGCTGCGACGAGAAGGACTGCGATGAGGTGGATGGCGCCCTGCATGGGGCTCTCCGCATCCGACCGAAACTGCCCGGAGGGTACGCCGTGCCGCGCGCGGGCTCAACACGGCCTGGCGTCGCGCGGCCCCGGCGTCAGAAGCCGAAGTTGAAGAAGGGGAAGAACGGCAGCCAGCCCTTGCTGTTGAAATTGAGCAGCCCGATCTGGAGGCCCTTCATGGAGCTGGTCTGGTTGACGACGCCGAGCTGCAAGCCGGCGCCCTCGCCGGCGACGTTGCCGAGGCCGATTTGAAAGCCGTGCAGTGCGCCGCCCACGTGGTTCACGAAGCCGACCTGGGAGCCCATGTAGCCGCCGTCGACGGAGTTTCCGACTCCCAGGTGCAGGCCGTATACATCGCCGCGACCGATGTTCGCGACGCCCGCGCTGAGGCCCATGAGGCTCTCGGTCGTATCGTTGAAGGGGCCGATGTCGAGGCCCTTTACCTCGCGCTGGACACCGTAGAGGCCGTTGACGGCCACCCCCCAGACCCGCCAGTCCTTCGGGAAGACCTGGGCGTCGGGCACGATCGAGAGCTGGAAGGGGACGACCGGGTTGGCGCAGCCCACGGCCGCGACGGCGGAGATGAGCAGGATCGCGGCGAGTGGCCGTCGGCGCCGAACCGGAGACGACCTGGGTGCGTCGAAGGGCTCGTGCATGCGATGGTCCTCCCGAGTTCCCGATCGAATCGCATGCTATCGCGGATCACCGTCGCGAGGCCAGCACAAACGGGAGCGGTGAGCGCGGGGGCCCGTGTCGCCCGCGGGCCCTGCGCTACCAGGTGTCGATGCAGGGCCGTTTCTTGCCGGGCCGGGGGTCGGGCGATCCGATGGCTGCGAGGCTGTGGCCGATCCAGCGACGTGACTCCACGGGGTCGATGACGTCGTCGATCTCGAAGTGCGACGCCATGTTGACGGCCTTGCCGTGCTCGACCATGCGGTCGACCATCTCCTGGAAGAGCGCCCGGCGCTCCTCGGGATCCTCGACGGCGGCGAGCTGCTTGCGGAACCCGAGCTTCACCGCGCCCTCGAGCCCCATCCCGCCGAACTCCCCCGTCGGCCAGGAGACGGTGAAGAGCGGCGCCCGGAAGCTGCCCGCTGCCATGGCCTGGGCGCCGAGGCCGTAGCCCTTGCGCAGGATGATGGTGAAGAAGGGCACGCGGAGGCTGGCACCGGTCACGAACATCCGGCAGGCGTGGCGCACCAGCGCCGTCTTCTCGTGCTCCGGACCGACCATGATGCCCGGCGTGTCGCACAGGGAGAGGATCGGCAGGTCGAAGGCGTCGCACAGCTGCATGAAGCGGGCGGCCTTGTCGGCGCCGTCGCTGTCGATGGCGCCGGCCAGGTGCGTTGGATTGTTGGCGATGACACCCAGCGGGCGACCCTCGATGCGGATCAGGGCCGTCACCATGCCGAGGCCGAATCCCCGACGCAGCTCGAGCACCGAGTCGTCGTCGGCCAGCGTCGCGATCACCAGGCGCACGTCGTAGCTGCGCCGCCGGTTCTCCGGGATGAGGCTCCGGAGACGCCGCTGGTCGGCGCACTGCCAGTCTTGGAGGGGGCCTTGGAAGTATCCGAGGTAGCGCTTGGCAACGGCGACGGCTTCGGCCTCGTCGTGAACCGGGAGGTCCACCACGCCGTTCCGGATCTGCTCCGACAGCGGCCCCACCTCTTCGGGCCGGAAGACGCCGAGGCCACCGCCCTCGATCATCGCCGGCCCGCCCATGCCGATGTTCGAGCCCTCGGTGGCGATCACGACGTCGCAACAGCCGAGCAGGGCGGCGTTCCCGGCGAAGCAGCGCCCGGAGGTGATGCCGACCAACGGAACCAGCCCGGACAGCTGTCCGAAGAACCGGAATGCCAGGCAGTCGAGGCCCGCCACGCCGAGCGCGTCGGTGTCGCCCGGACGCCCGCCACCTCCCTCGGCAAACAAGACCACGGGCAGCCGCAGCTCCCGGGCGAGCTCGAACATGCGGTCCTTCTTGCGGTGGTTCTGCGCTCCCTGGGTCCCCGCCAGCACCGTGTAGTCGTAGGCCATGACGACGCACTTGCACCGGTCTGCCGGGCCCTGCTCCGCGCCCGCGAAGATCCCGCCGTTGACGCTTCCGATAC
>JBHHVG010000169.1:0-6631 GCA_046754165.1 Myxococcota bacterium | reverse complement strand
GGGATCTCGGTTGCCAGCCGCGGTGGGGAGTCGGTAGTGTCCGGGCCTTGGGCGAACGGGTCTCCGACCACCGGATTCGAATCCCCGAACCGAGGAAATCCAGATGCGAATTCGCTTGCAGGCCGTCTCGATCGCCGTGCTCGCCGCGGGCTGTGCGGCGACCACGCTCCCGACGGAAGCCCCGCTTCCGGTGAATCCGCTGCAGTTCGCCCGCGGCGAAGTCCGGGTCCCGGAACAGGTCCTGGTGATCACGGACGCATCCGGAACGATGTACGAGAGCCAGACCTTTCCCGAAGCGAAGGCCCTGACGCGCACCTTCATCGCTGTGATGCCGGATTCGACCGATAGCGGGTACGAGGCGGGCCTCGTCGGCTTCGGTGGCGACGAGCGGATTGCGGCACCGCTCGCGCCGTTCGACCGCGGAAGTCTCGCCAGAACGGCATCGGGCCTGCGCATTCTCGGTGAAATTCACGGACGCGGCGGGCGCACCCCCTATCACGCGGTGCTGAACGAATCGCGCGCGGCGCTGGTTGGCAAGAGCGGCGCGGCGGCCGTCGTGATCTTCTCGGACGGGCTCCCGGACGACGACGATCTCGGCATGCTGGCGGCCCGTTCGCTGGTTGCGTCCCGAAACGGTCGGGTTTGCATCCACACCGTGCAGACGGGAGACGACTCCGCGGGTACAGCCTATCTCGAGCGGCTCTCGAGGTTCACGGGCTGTGGCTCGTCGCGCAGCGCGGCGAGCATCGAGAACGGCTCCGCCTTCACCCAGTTTGCCCGCGACGTCTTCACCGGCGCGGGCCCGGCGCCGGACATCTGCGGTGGCGTCATTCGGCTCCGCGGTGTCGAGTTCGAGTTCGACAGCGACGGGCTCGCCGGAGCGAGCGCGGTGGTGCTCGATGCCGCCCTCGAGAGTCTGCGTGACTGCCCGAATATCGAGGTGCGCGTCGAGGGTCACACGGATTCGATCGGGACGGACGCCTACAATCAGGAACTCGGCCTGCGGCGCGCGAACGCGGTGCGGCGATACATGATCGACGGCGGCATGGGAGCCGGGCGTCTGTCGGCGCGAAGCTTCGGTGAGTCGCGCCCGATCGCGTCGAACGACACCGAAGAGGGTCGCGCCCTGAATCGGCGCGTCGAACTCCACACCGACTGATCGGATGGCGGCCGGGGAACGGCACAGGTCTGTCCCCGGGGCCGCGTTCGAGTCTGCCCGGCGGACCGGGTAGGGACCGGGAGGCCGACCGCGTGACGAAGCGCGATGGACACGGATGGGGTGCCTACTTCTGGCCCTACGTGTCCTTTCTCCTGATCGTGGATCTCGGTGGGCGCTTCTTCGCCGACTTTCCGGGGTGGCTGCTGCTGCTGAAGGTCGCCGTCCCCTTCGGCCTGTTCCTGGGCTACTACCGCGGCGGCCACTATTCCGAGCTTCGCGGCAACTCCTGGACCGCCGCCGGCATCGCCCAGGACATCGGTATCGGCCTGCTCGGGGCGGCCGTCTGGATGGCGCCCTACATCCTCATCGATTCGATCCGCCCAGTCGGAGAGGGGTCTTTCGATCCCGAGGTCTTCGGGGCTTCGCTGGTATGGCTCGCGTTGGGAGTCCGGGCGATCGGCTACGGCGTCGCGACGCCGTTCATCGAAGAGCTGTTCGTTCGCAGCTGGCTCGCGCGGTACGTAGAAGTACTCGATGGCAAGCGGGACTTTCGTGACGTCGCCATGGCCCGCTACTCGCGGCTGAGCTTCGGCGTCGTCGTGGTGTGGTTCGTCGCGACCCACGTTCCGTGGGAGTGGCCCGTGGCGCTGGCATGGATCGTCGGGACGCAGCTCTGGTTCTACCACCGCAGGCAGCTCGCCTCGCTGGTGATCGTTCACGCCAGCTCGAATCTCTCGATCCTCGCCTTCGTCGCCCTGGGTAGCGACGCCTTCGTGGACGGAAGAGGCAACCCGATCGGGCTCTGGTTCTTCGTCTGAAGGTGGAGCGGGCTGCCGCTAGACCGCGCCCTTGTGCCCGAGGCGCACGCACTGCGCGGCGTCTGTCAGCTCGCAGAGACACGCGCGCGCCATCACGGCGTCGCCATCGAAGCAGGCGGATTCGAGGCGCTTCGCGACATCGGAGAGCGGGGCGAAACCAGCCTTGTCCGCCTCTGTGATGACGCCGCCGGCGAGGGCCGCGAGCTGTCTCAGGTCACCCTCGACCTCCGCGTCCTGGAGCATGTCGACGCGCTCCCCGAGCCCGACCACGAAGGCGTCGATCGCGACGCCGGCTTCGGGATCTTCCTCGAGCGACGAGAAGATGGGCTTCAGGGTTGCGTCGGCCATATCGGGAGCGTATCGGAACGGATCGCGCGAAACTGAATGCCATCCGGGCGTGCTCGTCAGCCCGCGCTCTTGCGGATCCGCTCGATGGATTCCGCCTGCGGAGCCAGCCGCACGTCGACGGTGGCCCGCGACCGGCGCGCGCCGCGGGGGCCATCGCGGAGATCTGCACGAAAGGCGGACGCGTCGAGGAGCTGCGCCCGCAGACCGCCGCCGGGTTCGTGGACCAGCACGATGTCGCGGGGATCGAGCCGCGCGTCGAGCCGACCGATCGAGCCGAGTCGACCGACCAGGACGGCGGCGGCGCGCCGGGCCGGCTCGGATGTGGCGAGCTGCACCAGCGTGCGCGCCGAGGAGTCTCGCGCGAACCAGCAGCACAGGCCGTGTTCCCCCTGGAGACACGCGATGGGTGAGGGGCAGAGCCCCCCGCGGCCCCACAGGAGCAACGACGTCGCCCACAGCCGCTGCGCGTCCGCTCGCGATCCGGCGCCGGCTCCCGCCCAATACGGCCCGTCGGGCTCGAACCGCAGGCGCATCCCCGGTTTCGGCCGTGCCTCCGGGCTGGACCGCAGCCGCGATTCGATCCCCGGCAGCTCCGGAGCCCCGCGGCGGGCCCAGCCGCGCCAGCCATTCCATTCGACGCGATGGAAGCGCCGGCCGTCGCGGCAGGCGTGCCGCTCCAACCGGGCCAATTCCCGGATCGTGAGCCGCCGTCGCTCGCGCTCCAGCCGCCGCCACCAGGCGCGCGCCTCCGGCGCGGCGCCGCCACAGTATGCGTGCAGGAAACGCAGCCGGTCGCTGGCGGAAGCGCCGGCCAGGTGGCGGTCGAGGACCGCCAGCATGCGTCGGCGGGACGCCGACCCGACGCGATGCTGAAGCCGCGCCCGTTCGAAGTCGATGGGTTGGACCGACGGGGGATCGTGGGAAGAGAGCAAGAAGTTGTTTGGAGCGAAGTCTTCCTGGATCAGTCCCACGTCGTGCAGTCGGCGCGCCGTACCGCCGAACGCCTCGATCCAACCGCGGCGTTCTTCGAGTGTTGCGCCTCCGGCCCACAGCTCCTTCAGATCCCGCGCGTTCTGGAGGACAGGCGTCAGCAGATAGCAGCGATCGAGGCGCCCGCGGATCCGCGCCTCGCCTGCGGCGTAGGGGACGGGCGTGTCGATGCCGCGCGCTCGCAGCGAACGCGCGATCCGCAGTTCGTGCCGTGCCTTGCTTTCGCGAAAATAGCGATGCCAGCGATCTCCGCGGTCGTAGCGGCGCAGCTTGAGCAGCCAGTGCGGCTGCGATGGGCCGCCGGCGAGTCGATACAGCTGCTTGCGCCGACCCGTCCGCAGGTTCGCGGCCCCCGCCTCGAGCTGGCGCAGCGCGTCGGCGAGCAGTGGCGCGGCGACGTCGGGTGACGCGTCCGGGCCGAGCCACCATCGCACGTCCGCGACTTCCAGCGATCGGGTGCTTGACAGGATGCGTGCCACTGGCCCAGCTTAATCCCACGGTGCGCTGTTTCGCATGCGATATCGCGATCGAGATTCCGCCGGGCGAGCGGATCGGATTTCGCGCCATCTGCGACGCGTGCGGAGCCGATCTTCACGTCTGCCGCAGCTGTGAGCAGCACGATCCCGGCGCCCAGAACGAGTGCCGGGAGCCGGCCGCCGAGCGGGTCGGCGACCGCGAGCGCGCCAACCACTGTGAGTATTTCGCCCCGAGCGACCGCGGCGGAGGCGAGGCCGATCGAGCCGCCCAGGCCGCGAAAGCCCAGCTCGACTCGCTCTTCAAGAAATAGTCGCGTTCAGTCGGCCCAGCGCCGGTCCGATGAGGGAAACGTGCCCGACCGAAACGCCAAGGACACCTGGACCGTCTTCAAGATCATGGGCGAATTCGTCGAGGGCTTCGAGACCCTTCGGCACACCTGGCCGTCAGTCTCCGTCTTCGGCAGCGCGCGCGTCGGCCGCAGCCATCCCTACTACCAGCTGGCGGTGGACGTCGCGCAGGCCCTGTCGGAGGCCGGGTATTCCGTCATCACCGGCGGGGGCGGCGGCATCATGGAAGCCGCCAATCGGGGCGCCCGCCAGGGGGGCGGGAAGTCGATCGGCCTCAACATCAAGCTGCCGGCGGAGCAGAAGCCGAACCCCTACGCGGATACGGTCATCCAGTTCAACTACTTCTTCGCGCGCAAGGTGATGTTCGTGAAGTACGCCTGCGCCTTCGTGGGTCTGCCCGGCGGCTTCGGGACCATGGACGAGATCTTCGAGGCGCTCACCTTGCGCCAGACCCAGAAGATTCACGAGTTCCCCGTGATCCTCGTCGGCAGGGACTTCTGGCAGGGCCTGCTCGATTGGATGGAAGAGCGCGTGGCGGACGAGCGGATGATCACCCGGCGAGACCTCCAGATGGTTCGTCTCACCGACGACCCGGAAGAGGTCGTGCGCATCGTGCAGCGCAGCTACTCCAAACGCCGCCAGAAGCACGGGGAGGTCGCGGCCCAGGGGCGCGATACGCCCTAGCAGCCCGGGTCGGGCTCCTGGCTGCCGCGTTCAGGCGCAGCGCGATCGGGGCGTGTTCTAGCCGCCGAGTGTCCGGCGCCGGGTCATGCTCATGAACACCAGGCCCCCGGCGAGCAGTGCCGCGGTTCCGGGCTCGGGCACCGGGTCGATGTCGTCGTCGTGGTCGTGGTCGCCGCCGGCGAGGAAGCGGTGCTTCGCCTCGATGCCTTCGTGGGAGTGGTGGTCGCCGCGGAGCTCGAACGCCTCATCGACCCAGAGCCGCAACAGGTGCGGGTCGAGACCGGCCTTGTCCTCGCGGTGGTCGCGGTCCACGAACAGATTGGCGGCGTTGACCATGGCGTCGTTCGACACGGCCATGGACACCTCCGCGTTCGCGTCTCCCCGGTAGTCGAGCTGGATCTTTCCCACCGCGAATTCGGCGCTTGCCTCGACCGAGTAGTGGAGAACGACGCGGTTCGGGTCGTCGCCTTCGAAGTCGTCGTCGTGGGACGAGAACTTGAATCCGTTCTTGATGGGAATCAGGCGGAAGTGACCGAGATCGTCGGGGTCTTCCCCATCTGCTTCGAAGTCGCTGAATCGCAGCCGGTCGTGTTTCGAAGTGAACGAGCCGCCGTCGATGAGCTCGGCCAGCGAGATTCCCGGACCGGCGATGCCGCTGGCGAAGGACACGCTGGGAAGCCACACCAGCAGCGCGAGCGCCGCCAGGATCCCACAGCTCCGGGGTGCTCGCGCAATGAATCGAATCGATGACGTCGCCGCTTCCATGTCCGGCACCCGTTCCGTTCTCGAATGAACGCTTCGAGGGGGGGGTGGCAGCCCGGGGGGCTTTGTGTCCGGATTCTTTTCTCCGCAGACCGCGGGCGATCGAGGAAACGTGTCGGGGCCCGTCCGGCAGCGGAGGCTCCCGGCCTGCCCGCGCCCGGGGGAGGGGCCTTCAGCGGGATCCGCTCGGCCACCCGGGCGCGCGGGAGGCGGCGGCCGAGGGCCTCCTCAATCCGCCAATCGAAAATGGCGAAGAGACCCTGCAGTGGAATGAACGCGTCGGCGTCGCCGGGCTCTGCAAGGGTGCCCGTTGCTCTGCACGCTTGCTAGATTGGTTCGAGTCGTTTGGTAAGGCGTGGGAGCCATCTTTGCGGCAATTCTCGAAATTTTCGATGTCACTGATCGCGGCTCTCGGGGCCGCTGCGGGCGTTTCGGCCCAGACATTCGGGCCGCCTGCGGCGCTCAAGACGAGTGCGACCGTCGATTCGGCGGACGATCGCCGGCCGCAGGTCGCCACGAACGGCGCCGGCGCCTGGGTCGCGGTCTGGGAGACCACGAACGCCCTCGGCGGCAGCACGGGCTCGGACCGCGACCTGCTGGTCGCCCGCTCCGCCGACGCGGGCGTCACTTGGTCACCGCCCGCGGCGCTGAACAGCAACGCCAGCAGCGATTCGGGTGACGACAGCCGCCCCCGGGTGGCCGCCGGCGCGGGCGGAGCGTGGGTCGCGGTGTGGCACTCGACCGACTCGCTCGGCGGGACGATCGGCGGAGACGCCGACATCCTGGTCTCGCGCTCGACGGACGGCGGCATCACCTGGACGGCGCCTGCGGCCCTCGATGTCAACGCGGCCAGCGACGCCGGCAACGACACGCGCCCTCATGTGAGCACCGACGGCGTCGGCACATGGTTGGCGGTGTGGGAGTCGACGGATTCGCTCGGTGCCTCGATCGGCAGCGATTTCGACCTTCTGGTGTCCCGCTCGACCGATGCGGGGGCGACCTGGACGGTTCCCACCGCCCTCAACACCAATGCGGCCAGCGACTCC
>JBHHVG010000168.1:0-6680 GCA_046754165.1 Myxococcota bacterium | reverse complement strand
TCTACACCAACCCCGACGTCGTCGGCTGCGAGCTCGGGGCGGCGCTGAAGAACGTGATCGCCATCGCCTGCGGCATGGGGGACGGCATGGGCGTCGGCGAGAACACGCGCGCGGCGGTCCTCACGCGTGGGTTGGCAGAGCTGACGCGCCTCGGCGTCGCCATGGGCGGCGAGGCCCGGACCCTCGCCGGCCTCGCGGGCATGGGTGACCTGGTCGCCACCTGCAGCAGCCCCCAGAGCCGCAACCGCTACGTGGGCGAGCAGCTCGGACGCGGCAAGAAGATCGCGGAGATCATCTCCGAGATGCACATGGTCGCCGAAGGCGTAAAGACGTCGCGGGTGGTGATGGAGCTCGCCTCGCGCCACGCCGTCGAGATGCCGATCGCCCGCGAGGTCTACGGCGCGCTCCACGAGGGGCGGACCCCGCGCCAGGCCTACCGTGGCCTGATCCGTCAGCGCCCGGGCTCCGAGGGCGATCCGGGCTGACCGCGAGCCTGCGGGACGCGCACCGCGGTGCCGCGTACGACCACGCAGAAGCTCTCGAAGCCGGTGCTGGCGCCGATCAGCGCGTTCGCGCCGGGCGCCTTCGTCAGGGCATCGTCGATGGCGACCACGACGGGCTCGCGGAAGAGGTCGCCGCAGGCCCTGCCCTCGACGAATTCCTCGACGATGTCGATCGCGACGGGAAGGCTGGCCGTCGACACGGCGGCGAACGTGCCGCGTTCGTAGGTCACGCAGGCACCGCTCGCCAGGCCCGCGACGATCGCGAGCAGCCAGAGCGCCTTCATTCGATCCTCCCCGCGTCTCCGACGACGACGGAGCACACCCGCTGGAAGAGCAGGTACTGCTCGATGCGGGTCCGGACGACGACATCGACGAGGACGTTGGCGTCCGGAATGCTCTCGATCGCACGCGTGACCGCCCGGCCGGTGTCCGCCAGACGCACCTGCCAGGGCGGGCGCAAGCTGACGGTCAGGAGGCTCTCCGAGAAGCACCAGGTGCCCTCGACCCGCCGTCGCAAGATCAACGGCTCGACGACGCCGGGCGCGCGTGCGACGAACGCCAGGGGCGAGGGCGGCGGCGGCCCGGCGCAGGCGAGGCCCTGCGCCGCAAGGCAGGCGGCAATCGCGGCGCGCCGCGCGTTTCGGCGATGGGACATGGGCCTCCGGCCCCGTCGAGGGGTGGACTCGCGCCGGAGCCTACCCATTCGGAGCCGGCGGCCGCAATCCGACAGGCGTGTCGCACGCGCCGGAGAGGCCGGTTCGATCATTCCGGCGGACCGCGTCGGGATACGAAGTAGATGCCCCCGTCGATCGGCTCCGCTACCGGCGTCAGGTCGACGAATCGCCGCAGCTCCTCGAGGGAGTAGTAGTACGGGTACTGCTGCGCGGCGAAGTGGACGAGCAGCCCGTCGAAGAACTCCGGCGGGACGTGGTCCTCGAAGCACGCGGCGGCGGAGACGTCGGGCAGATGCGCGCACGGTGTGTTGACCGGACCGTTTCGGGCGTCGATTCCCAGGTGCCATTCCAGTGCAGTCGGAACGTTGCTGAAGATCGGCAGGTCGGCCGGCCGGTCGAACCACTCGGCGAGGTACGCCAGGGTCGGCGACTCGGACCACGTCCGATGGTTCAAACCGACTCCGTCGCGCGCGCGCTCGCGGTAGTCCGTCGCGAACTGCCGCAGCGGCTGCATTGCCGCCAGGACGAGCAGCACGACGGTGACGATTCGCAGGCGCGGGCCACTGTCCGCAGCGGCGTCCATCGCGCTGCTCGCGAGCAGCGCGACGACGATGAGGACGGGCAGGTAGACGGGAGAGAGCAGGCGAAAGTTGACGGGGTCGAAGGCGATCGACGAAGCCGTGACGACGGTGAAGACCGGAAAGATCAACGCGAAGACCGCGCACGGAAGCAGCACAGGCCATGCCTTCGCCATCCCCGTCCATACGCGGGCGGCATTCGGAAGGGCCGCCCACAGCGCGAGTCCCGCCGCCGCCGCGACGACGGCGAGCTTGGCCGCGACGCCCATCTCGCCGCTGCTGGGCAGCAGGTGACCCTGCAACACGCCGACCGCCGCGACGACGTTCTCCAGCCACCCGTAGACCGCCGGCGACCGCTCGCCGAAGGGCGTCCCCAGCACCGCGAGGTTGCGGACGATCCACAGGCTGACAGCAATCGACGTCACGCCGGCAAAGGCGGCACAATTCCGGACGCGGCGAACGGCGGGCCCGCTCGGGGCGACGAGAATCGTCAACGCACCGGTCGCGATCAGCGTGACGCCGCTGTAGCGGGTGGCGCATGCGGCGATCGCGCAGCCCGCGGCGGCGGCGAGGTGCGCGGATCCGCCGCGCTCGAGATGGCATGCCATGGCCACCAGGAAGAGCAGCACCCAGAAGACGAAGAGCGGCTCCGTCCACGCCATCCCGAACACCGCGTGGAGCGATCGCGACAGCAGCACGAAGAGCGGCACCGCGACGGCGACCACGGGGTGGACGGGTGCGCCCGTCCGTCCGGCGACGAACCAGCCCGTTCCGAGCACGCACAGCGCGAACAAGACCGCGTTCAGCACCCGCGCGGACGCGACCGGGTCGACACGCGCCACCGACTGGATCGCTGCGAGCAGGGCCGGAAACAACGGGGGCTGGGTCGCGAACGCCGGCATGCGGAGCACGCCGGCAAGAATCCCGTCGCAAGCAGCCAGCTCGCGCGCCTGTCCGACGTACACGACGGAGTCCGGCGAGATCCCGACTCCGTACCGCGATGTCTCGGCCATCACGAGCCCGAAGGCAAGCGCCGCCATACTCCCGAGATAGAGGCGGTAGGCGCGGACGGCGATCACGGGCCCGCCCGCCATCGACGCCCGACCCGGGTCGCGACAGCGCGGCCTCGCCGGACTCGTCGGATCCGGACGGGCTCAGCCCGAAGGATCCCCGATCGGAAGATCGACATCGATGATTCCGGTGACGTGATCCCCGAGGCGATTGCGCCCCCGCACGACGATCTGCACTGCGCCATCTCCGCTTCCCTCACCTTTCGATTGGACCGATCCGGACATCGTCATGGTGTCGTGGGGGTAGTTGGGGGCACCCAGACGAATCGCGGCGCGCCGCAGGCGGGCTTCAGGGCCTGCCCAGTCGCTGATGTACCGACCGCACAACCCGACGGTCGTGAGGATGTTCATGAAGATGTCGGGGGAGCCACGCCTGATCGCGAGATCACGATCATGGTGCACGTCCTGGTAATCCCGGGAGGCGATGGCGCCCGCAACGATCAGGGTAGCGGTGATCGAAACCGGACTCTCGGGCAGGACGTCTCCGACCCCGACCGCCTCGAAGATGAGCGTCCGTTCGCTCCGGGGTGGGCGATCGGGGACTTCCGGAATCGGGGCTGCGGGGGCTGCGGCGCGACCCCCGGAGGAGGCACGACCCGAGCCGGGCTTGAACTTCAGGATGCGGAACGTCATCCGCCCGACCAGCTCATCGGTGTCGGTCCGGTAGTCGGTCGTGGTCGTCACGAAATGGCCTCTCCCGAGAGCGGTCTGCTTCTCGGGAGAGACGTCGGTCACCACATGGGTGCCGGAGAGGTGATCTCCCAGCCGGAGGTAGCGGAGATACTCGTGCTCCGAGTTCGTCGCGACCACCGACGTGAATCCCGCTTCATCGAGGAGGGTCAGGATCTGCGACATCGGATCACCGGCCCGTGTGGGGCGCGGAATGTTTCCGGGCATGGTCCAGGCGTTGAGCATCGTCGGCGGTGCCACGATCTCGCCGTGAACCGACCTCGCGGCGTACTCCGGGTCGGTGTAGCACGGGTTGTGATCGGTCATGGCGTCGCACCAGTGGCGGATCATGGGTTGATTCACGGGGTCGCGGGCCCGTGACGGGAGGCCTTCCCTTCCGATGCAGGATCGCAGCTCCGTCAGGTCGGCCGAGGCGGAGCCATCCGTCATTTCCCTGCTCTCCGTGCCGATGCCTGCCAATGCCGTGGCCGCAGCGAATTCCGATGCCACGCACGGAGTTTCGTCCCGGCCGGAGGATTCTGCAACGATCCGCGGGCTTCCCCGCGTCGTCCTCCCCGGGGCAGCCCGGCGCTCCCGGCGCTGCTACGCTGCGACTCGGCGGATTCGGACCCGCGAAGCACCAACATCAGGAGATGAATCGCATGCGACGCACCACTGCACTCATCATCACCCTGGCGGCCCTGACGGCCCTAGTCATGTCCGGCTGCGGCGAGAACAAGGCGGAGCGGGGAATCGCGACCGGTCAGCAGGAAGCCACACCCACGAATCCCACGGAGATGGACGAGGCCGAGCACGCGCGCCGGGAGAAGATCGCCAAGGAGCTCATGGCCGAGGCCCAGAAGCATTTCGACGCGGCCGAGAAGAAGGCAGCCGAGGAGCGTTAGGCGCGCGGCGGCCGCGAGCGCGGCTCCTCACGGCGGCGGTGGCGGCCCCGTCGACGTCGCGGCCACGCCGGCCCACCGCCGCAGCCAGGGAATCCGCTCGACCGGAAAGAAGCACAGAAAGGCCACGCCGCTGAGCGGGTGGACGAACGAGATCGCCATGGCGGTCAGCACCCCGAGGTGGAAGCCCACCGCCAGTGCGACCCACAGCCGAGCCACGACCCGACCCAACAGCACCAGAGGCGCTCCCACCTCGAAGGCGAGCGTCCAGGGACAGCGCGTCCGCGGCCGGTGCGACGGCCAACACGAGAAGATGCAGCGCCACCAGGTTCTCGGTGTGGAAGATCATGCCCCACGAGCTGCCGTAGCTCGTGATCACGAGGAACAGGGCCGAGAAGGCCGGGCCCGATACGCGGTACCACGCCCCGAGCACGAAACACGCCCCGGCAACCACGGCCACGCCCTGCACCGACCCCACCACCCAGCCCGGCGGCGGGGCCGCAAGACCCGCGAGCACTCCCACGGGCGCGAAGAATCGCGGCGAACTCTCCAGATGGGAGAGCCAGTGCGGCGTGCGAACGATCAGGTACAGCCAGGCGAAGACCCCGACCGCGATCCTCAGCGCGGCGAGACGGGCCGCGGGAAACGGCACATACCACCAGCGATCGCCGCGGCAGAAGGGGCTCATCCGTTCGGCACGTCGCACCCCGTCCGCTTCCGGCGGGCCTGCGGCTGCGGGCCGTCCACGTAGTAGGCGACCGGGTCGTAGCACTCCGAAACGACTTCGACGCGCAGCACCCCGTCGAGAGCCCGTTGTGCCGCGACTCGCCCGGCGACACGACGGCAGAACCCCTTGCGCGCCGCGCGGTTCCCGCGCATCGCCCGCCGCAGAGTCACCTGCGCCTGGACGATCTCGCCGGTTCCGAGCAGCGGCGGCGGCAGCGAGACCCTGCGGCCGGCCGCGTCCACTCCGAGAGCGCGATCGATGCAGACCCGGCCCCGATCCGCGGTGAACATGGGAAAGGTCGAGAGCGGATAGGAGTCGCGATGGGGGTCTCGGAACGCCGGCGCCAGGACCGCTGCGAGCAGCAGCAGTCCGACGGCGTAGGACAAAAGGCGGCGCATCGGCGCCAGCTTACGGATTGCTCCCGGCCTCCGCGACCCCGACGATCACGACGGTTGACCTCGCCGTTCGCATCGGAGAAGCTTGCGGCGCGGTGTAGCCCTCGCGAGTGGGTGACACCGAGGAATTTCGAAACCCATCGAGCGGATCCATGGGAGGGGAGAGCATGGCGGCAAGCAAGTCCGGACAGAGCGGTGACGTGCTCCTCATCGGAAGCAAGGTCAGGGCCGCGATCAAGGCCACCGGCTGCAACACCGGTGGCGACGCGGTCGATGGTCTCAATGCCTGGGTGCAGTGGCTGATTCAACAGGCCACCAAGCGGGCCCGGGCGAACGGACGGAAGACCGTTCGCGCGCACGACTTCATGGTACCCTAGCCCGCGGTCGGGGCAGCGCCATCCGCTGCTCTGATCGCAGCCACCGCAACGGCTCTCTCGCAGGGCTCGCGGGCCCCATGCGTAGAGAGGCGTGGATTTGCCCATCGGAGGCCGGAATGAAGCCGCTGCCCGGATCACTGCCCTTTCTCTGCCTGGCGTTCGCACTCTGCCCGTTTCTCGACGCGCGCTCCGCCTTGGAGACGCCGGACGAGATCGCGCAGTGCATGCGCGACAACCTCCCTCACAACAGCAGCGTTCAGTCCGTCGTACTTCGCTCGACGGACCGGACGAAGTCGGTCACTGAATCGCGCGCCACGCTGCATTGGGAGAAGGGGGAGGACGGTTTCAGCAAGGTTCTGCTGCGCTTCCACAAGCCACTCGACCTGCGCGGCGCCGGTCTGCTCATGCTCGAGAAGAAGGGACGATCCCCAGACACCTTCCTGTACTTGCCGGAGATCCGCAAGGTTCGCCGGGTCTCGAGCCGGGTCGCGGCCAGCTCGCTCTTCGGAACCGACTTCTCCTACGAAGATTTTCAACGATTGATGGGCATGTCCGAGAACGCGGACATGCAGCGCGAAGAGGACACGCGCATCGAGGGACGCGCGGCGTTCGTGATCTCCGCCACGTTTCCCGCCGAGTCGAAGTCCACCTACGAAAAGGTCGTCACCTCGATCGACCAGGAGACGTGCGTCGCGCTGGCGGTGGACTCCTACGAGACCGGCGGAATTCTCCGCAAGCAACTCCGCGCCGACGTCTCCCAGATCTCCGAAGAGGGTGGGCGGTGG
>JBHHVG010000167.1:0-6773 GCA_046754165.1 Myxococcota bacterium | reverse complement strand
ATCTACGAGGACCCATCTGGGCTCGTGTCGTCCGCCGGCGGAAAGCTGACCACCCACCGGGCGATGGGCGAAGACCTCGTCGGTCGCGCGCTCCGGAGGCTTCCCGCCGAACGCCGGGCCGCGTTCGGGCCCAGCCGCACGGCGAAGCTGCCTCTGCGTGTCGACGACTTCGATCCCCGCGCCCTCGAATCCGAGCTGTGCGAGCGCTTCGGCATCGACGCGCGGCGCGGTGCTCACCTGGTCTGCAGCCATGGCGGGCGCGCGCGCGACCTGCTCGAGACGGCGCATCCGGAGGAGCTGCAGCCGATCGGGACCTCCCTCTACACTCTGGCAGAGATCGCGTGGTCGCTCCGAACGGAGTGCGCCGCGACCCTCTGTGACGTGCTCGAGCGCCGTCTTCGCGTGGCGATCTTCTCCAAGGGACAGGGACTGCCCGAGCTGCCCGTGATCGCGAGTGCGGCGGCGCGGGCCGCCGGCTGGGACGCCGAGCGCACCGCGCGGGAGGCGGCCGACTACGCTGGCGCCGTACGACGCCAGTACCAGATCGCGGGCTCCGCGCCGGCGCTGGGCCGCAGCGCGGCCTGAACGCAGACTCCGAATCCCTGTACCATGGCCGCGTGTCCGCGCGCACGCTCGTCATCGTGAACCCCCGCAGCCGGAATGGCATGACGGCTCGGCGCTGGCGCGCGCTCGAACCGCGCGTTCGCGAAGCGCTGGGCCCCGTCGAAGTCGAGAGTACCCGCGGCCCACGGGACGCCGCGCGCATCGCGCGCGAAGGTGTGCGCGCCGGCGTCGAGCGCGTGATCGTGGCCGGCGGCGACGGTACGGTGAATGAGACCGTCACGGGCCTGCTGGGCGCGGATCTCGGCGGCTACGCCCAGCTCGGCGTGCTCCCTCTCGGGACCGGCGGCGACTTCGCCCGCAGCGTCGGCCTTCCGCGTCGATTCGACGCAGCTCTCGAGGTGCTGTCCGCGGGGCACGCGGCGCGAGTCGACGCGGGGAGGATCCATTACGTCGATCACGCCGGAAAGAAGGCTACGGCGTTCTTCGTCAACATCGCCAGCTTCGGCATCAGCGGGCTCACCGACGAGCTCGTGAATCGCGCCAGCAAGCGGCTCGGCGGCACCGCCTCCTTCCTGATCGGCACGGTGAAGGCGCTCGCGCGCCACCAAAGCGAGCGAGTGGTCATTCGCGTCGATGGTGAGGTCGTGTACGAAGGACCGTTGGTGCTGGCCACTGCCGCCAATGGGCTCTACTTCGGCGGAGGCATGCTCGTGGCGCCCCAGGCCCGGCTCGACGACGGCTGGCTCGACGTCGTCGCCGTGCCGGGCATGTCGAAGGCGGGCCTGCTGCGCAAGCTGCCCCTCATCTACTCCGGAAAGCACCTCGACGATCCCGCCGTCGGGGTCTTCCGGGGTCGGTTGATCGAGGCTCATTCGACCGGAGGCAGCGTGCTCCTCGACGTCGACGGCGAAGCGTTGGGCGCGCTGCCCGCGCGCTTCGAGCTGATTCCGCGCGCCCTCGACGTCATCGGTGCGAGCGCGTGAGTTCGAACGTGTTCGACGAGATCCGCCGGGCGTCCGCGATGGTGATGCAGCGGGCTCGCTCGGTGCGCATCGACCCGGACCGCCTGGCCGGCCTGGGAGACGAGCTGCTGAACGCCCCGCCGCCATCCGCGGAATTCGACCCCGGCCACCAACGCGTCGACGGGGCTGCGTCGACACTTGCCTTCGTCGTCACGCTCAACGCCATCAACTTCGGCTCGGGGTACTTCCCCCATCTCGCCAAGCGGCGGGGCCAGTCGGGCTACCTGACGGTCGCGAGCCGCCTGAGGGAGCGGTTCGCGTCGGAGGGTCCCTGGAGCGCCGCGGAGCTCCGCGATCTCGACGCCGCAGGCTGCGCCGAGGTCTTCCACCAGGATCTCGCGGTGCCGGAGGTGGCCGAGCTGATGGAGCTCTTCGCGACGGCGCTCAATGATCTGGGCCTCTTCCTGGACGAACGTTACGGCGGTCGTTTCGAGCGCCTCGTCGAATCCGTCTCCGGCTCGGCGGCGGCGCTCGTCGGGGAGCTGGCGACCATTCCGTTCTACCGCGACATCGTGCAGTACGACGGAATGGCGGTCCCGTTCTACAAACGCGCGCAGATCACGGCGGCGGATTTGTCGGTCGCGTTCGAAGGCCGTGACTACGGTGCGTTTCGCGACATCGACGAGCTCACGATCTTCGCGGACAACCTGGTGCCCCACGTGCTGCGGCGGATGGGTGTTCTGGTCTACGGGAAGGAGCTCGCCCACCGCGTCGACAGCGGCGAGCTGATCCAGAGTGGTGCACCCGAGGAGGTCGAGATCCGCGCCGGAGCCGTCGACGCCGTCGAGCGCTGCGTCGCGGATCTGCGAACGGCTGGCGCCGCCATCACATCCCACCAGATCGACACCCTGCTGTGGACGAGCGGGCACAGCCCGGAGATGAAGGCGCATCCGCGCCACCGCACGCGCACGACGTTCTACTGAGCGCGCGGAGCCCGCGAGAGCGCCGCGATCGCGTCGGCGATGGCGAGACGCGACGCCTCGGTCAGGTGCGGCGCGCGAAGCTGGTCGCGGGCGGCTGCGCGCACCGGCTCCCGGCCGAGCCCTTCGGGAAGCGCCACCAGCAACCGCGCGATCTTCTCGCCGATCCGAAGCAGGGCCGGCCGCAGTACGTCCGTCACGCTGGGAACGGTCTCGGGCCGCACGTTCTTCGCCTTGATCGCGGACCACTGAACCTGCTTGGCGGCTTCGATCTGGGCCCGGAAGACGGCGCGTACCGCCGCGGTCGGCGGGGCCGGGACGCCGGCCCGGAGGGCGGCCTCGCGCGTCGCGTCGATGCTGGCCTGGAGCACGACGCCCTCGCGTCGTTCCGCCACCAACGCGATCCCCTGACGCCGTTTGGCGACGGCGACGATCGGCATCAACGCGAGGCGCTCATCCACGGCGGCGAGCAGCGACGTCAGCGTCTGCGCTGTGGCGGGTCCGGCGTTCTCGCCGAGATAGGACCGGCGCAGGGTCGCGAGGGTGCCGTCGGCCTCGCGCGCGAGGAGCCAGCGGTCGAGGTCTGCCGCGAGGTCGGGCCGACCGGCCCGGACCAGGAAGGCCTTGCGGTCGCGGGTCAAGGGACCGAACCGTTTCAGCCCCGGCCCGGCCTCGATCCAACGCTGCGCTTCGATGTTGTCGGTGACGACTGCATGGACGTTCTCCGCGACGAGCGCCTGCAACACTGCCGCGTTGTCCGGGATCGCCACGATCGTCGCCCGTGGGAAGGTGGCGTTGGCGACGCTCTCGAGATAGCCGCCGGCATTGACGCCGATCCGGATCACCGAGCGATTCAGATCGCGCAGCTCGTCGAAGCGCTCGGGCTGACGAGCGAGCACCACGGCGCCGGTCTCGGCCACGGGAACGCTGTAGCGACCCGCTGCCGAGCGGGTCGGCGTGACGGTCACCCCGGACATCGCGACGTCGAAGCGGTTGCTCTCGAGCGCTTTCGTCAAATCCGGCCAGCGGAATCGCTCGAGCACGAGCGCCAGCCCCCGATCCAGGGCGTAGGCCCGCGCCAGGGCGACGTCGAAGCCGTCGAATACGGGTGGGTCGTCCCGGGTGACCGAGCTGAAGGGCGGATAGTCGCCGCTCGTGCCGACGCGCAGCACGCCGCCGTCGGCGCGGGCGGCGGCCGCCGCCAGCAGGGCGGCCAGGACGAGCAGCAGCGGCCTTCGGTGCACGGCGGATCTCCCCGGGGCAGCCGCAGCATAGCGGAGCCCAGGAAGCGATTGACTGGCGACTACGGATCCTCTAACCTATAGCGCTCGCTACGTTTCTGGCCGCCATGCGCCAGCCGCGAGTCCCCGATCAGCCCCCGTTACGCCGTGCCGCCGCGCTGGCGCCGGGAGGTTCCAGCCACAGGAGGTCCGGGCTCATGCTGCATCTGGACGAGATCGAATCCGGATCCCTTGTCACCCACAAGAACACGGGTCTTCGCTACCTGATCGTCGAGATCGGCGAAGACGAGGTGCTGCTGTCGCCGGAATCCGACGACATGCAGGATCTCGAGGTTCCCGTCGATCTCTTCTGTCAGGAGTTCGTATCCGGCGATCGCTACAGCAGCAGCCGCCCGCGTCGGGGCGGTCGCGGCCGCAGCCGCCGCGCGGCCGCCGCGCGCACGGTCCCCAGCGGACCCAAGGTCAAGGGCAAGATCAAGAAGCTGGTGCGCGACCGCGGCTTCGGATTCGTGCGCGGGGATGACGGCAAGGAGGTCTTCTTCCACCGTTCCGGTCTCGGCGCCCAGGACTACGACTCGCTGTCGGAAGGGGACATCGTCGAGTACGTGGTCCAGGAGGGGCCGCGCGGCGCCCGGGCCGAGAACGTCCGCGCCGTCGGCGACGCCGCCGCGATCTGACGCGCAGCCGCGCGCCGCGGTTCACTCCTCGGCGCCGCGATAGCCGTGGACGATGGGGAGGCGCCGTCCGGAGCCGAACGCCTTCGGCGACGTGCGCAGCACGAGCGGCGCCTGGCGCCGCTTGTACTCGTTGCGATCCAGGCGCCCGACGATGTCGCGCGCAGTGTCCAGATCGGCGCCCTCCTGAAGCTGCATGTTTTCCGCGGACCGTTGTCCCTCGATTGCTTGGGTCAGGATCGCGTCGAGCACCTCGTAGGGCGGCAGGTCGTCCTGGTCGAGCTGTCCCTCGGCCAGCTCGGCGGAGGGAGGCTTCTCGATGGTCCGAGCCGGGATGCGCTCGCCGTTGCGGTTCGCGAAGTGGCTCAGCGCGTAGACGTCTCGTTTGTAGACGTCGCCGAGCACCGCCAGGCCACCGACCGTATCCCCGTAGAGGGTGCAGTAGCCGGTCGATAGCTCGCTCTTGTTGCCCGTGGCGAGCACCAGCCGGCCCTCGGCATTCGACACCGCCATCAGCGTGGCTCCGCGAATGCGCGACTGAACGTTCTGCTGGGCGATGCCGTAGTCGTCCCGGTCTCCGAAGAGCGTCCGAAACAGCGCGAGGTAGCCCTCGTAGATGGGAGTGATGTTCACGAGTCGCACCTCGATCCCGATCAGGCGACCGAGTTCGAGCGCGTCTTCGACGCTGTGCTCCGATGAGAAGGGCCCGGGCATGGCGACGCCGAGCACGCTCTCCGGGCCGAGGGCGAGCGCGGCGAGGTGTGCCGTCACCGCCGAATCGATCCCGCCGGACAGGCCAACGACGGCGCCCGGGGGAAGGCCCTGCTTGCGGAAGTAGTCGCGAATTCCCAGGCGCAAACCGGCTTCGAGCTGAGCCACCGGGTTCGCTTCCGGGACGTCCCCGGGCTCTCGGTGCGGTGCGTCGTCCTCGAGGTCGACGATCTCGAAGGCGGACTCGAAGAGTGGCAGCGAGGCGATGACCCGGCCGTCGGCGTCGACCGCGAAGGAGCCGCCGTCGAAGAGGAGCTCGTCGTTGCCGCCGACCTGGTTGACGAATACGAACGGCAGCCGGTGAGTGGACGCGAGTCGGCCGAACATCTCACGGCGCTGTGCCGCCTTGTCGACGTGCCACGGCGACGCGGACAGGTTGAAGATGCACTCGGCTCCGGAGTCGGCGAGCTCCGCGATCGGGTCGATGGCGTATCCCAGCTCGTCCACCCAGCAGTCCTCGCAGACCGTGAGGCCGATGGACGCGCCGGCGAGCTCGACCGGATTGCGCGCCTCGGCGGCGCGGAAGTAGCGCTTCTCGTCGAAGACGTCGTAGGTCGGCAGCAGGGTCTTGGCCCGCACCGCCCGGCGCTCGCCGTCTGCCCGCAGGACGGCGGCGTTGATGAGTCGACCCGGCTGCCCGCCGGTAGCCGGAAGCACCGCGCCCAGCAGGATCGGAACCCGGCGCGACGCCGGCGCCAGCGCATCGAGCTCGGCGCACTGGTCGCGCACGAAGCCGTCGCGCAGCAACAGATCCATCGGCGGGTAACCGCTGAGGACCATCTCGGGCAGTACCACGAGGTCGGCTCCCGCACTGGTGGCCTTGTCGGCGGCCTGCTCGACGAGGCGGCGGTTGCCGCGGAGGTCCCCGACGATCGGATTCACCTGGGCGATGGCGACGCGCATCACCCCAGGATCGGAGGGGCGCTGCCGGTCGTCAAGGAGGCGGCTCGAAGGACTACGGGAAGTAGGCGTAGACGACGTCGGCGGTGCAGGCGGGCTTTGCGCTGCCCTCGACCTCGAACGTCAGGTGGAATACCACGCGGACGGCACCGTTCGGGAGCTCGCGTGCGTGCTTGATCGTCGCGGACAGGCGCACACGCGACCCGGCCAGAACCGGGCTCGACAGGCGAAGCTTCTCGATCCCCGTGTTCACCGCGGTCGTCGATCCCTCGATGTGCAGGATCTTCCGGAGCAGGGCCGGGGCGAGCGACAGGGTCAGGTAGCCGTGGGCGATCGTCTCCTTCCACGGCGACTCGCGCCGTGCGCGCTCGACATCGGTGTGGATCCACTGGTCGTCGTCGGTGGCGCTGGCGAAGGCATCGATCCGCTCCTGGCTGACCTCGAACCACGGAGACTTCTCGAACTCGACCCCCACGAAATCCGCGATCGCGTGGAGGCCCGGAATGACCGCCGGAGACGGCATGCGTCAATGCGCCTCGGCCTTCTTCTTGAGCCCGGAGAGCGCGCGCTCGAGAGTCCGGGCGACGTTGCTCTTGACGAGCCATCCAGTGCCCGGGATCAGGGGTCGCATGCGCGCCGACCAGCGCAGGGACCGGTGGCCACAACAACGCCCGACGGCTC